>JAPOYE010000049.1 GCA_026706695.1 Candidatus Dadabacteria bacterium
TGATGAGAGCACGGGAATAAGACCCGTGATTACTGTAAGGTATATTCCTGCTGCCCTTACTCTGTCGACGTAATCAAAATAGTAACGGTTATCGAAAAAGAGCTGAGTAATTATGATATCGGCTCCGGCATCCACCTTTTTTTTGAGATTGGATATGTCCTCCTCAAAATTTGGGGATTCAATATGTTTTTCCGGATAGCCGGCGACTGCTACGGAAAACCGCTGCGGTTTTTCTTTTTCGTATTTTCTTATGTGTTCCACGAGCTGATTTGCGTGCTGGAAAGCCCCCTCGGACAGCAGCTTCTCGCCATTTTCCTTCGGAATATCTCCCCTGAGGGCCACTATGTTGCGTATTTTCTCCTGTTCAATCTGCCCGAGCATCAGATCTATTTCCTTTTCGGAATATCCTATGCAGGTCAGGTGACAGGCGCTCTCCATCCCTATAACGTTTTTTATGTAGGAAGCAACTTCAGCCGTTCTTTTCCGCCCCTTTCCCATGGCACCATGTGTTACCGTTATTATGGCGGGCGAAAGTTCGGCGAGTCTCGCAAGAGCATCTTTGAGTTTTTCGAATTCAGGATCGTCTTTCGGAGGAAAGACCTCAAAAGATATAAGAGGAGCATCTTTTTTTTTGTTTTTGTATTCAGAAAAATTCACGGTTTTTCCTCGAGAACCAGAGTTTGCAATGTGGTCTTTCTTTCAATTTCCAACGGGTTTTCGAAGTCCAAAAGTGCTGTAATCAAAATAGCCGGGTCAAGCCCACGGACATAATCTACCTCGTGGAATTCCGTGTCCTCTTACATGTAAATCTAGCTTGCTCAATATACCTTGCGTTATATTACACATCAAGCTGATACTGTAGCGGGGAAAGTTTAAGCTATTCCTCTCGATTTCCAAACAATTTTCTAAGGCACGCGCTTCTGTAATTGAATGGAATCCAGTTTCCTGCTTACCAGAAGCGGATTTGCCGATCTTCCGATTGGGTCAAACGGCAGAGAGTAGTGAACGAGGTCCCGGACCTGCGTCTGCTCTCCGGCCTGTGCAAAAAAATGCTTGTGGTCCCAGAACTTGTAGGGTCCGAATCGCTGTTCGTCAACGAAATAGTGCGGTGGATCGACCTGAGTTATTTCCGTTGTCCAGGTGCTTGTGAAAAAAGGGATGGGCGTTACGGTGTAAGTGATTATCATGCCGGGATATATTTTTTCTTCTGTCTCAGATGTTATCCGCAGTTTGAGTCCCGAGGGAGTTATCTTGGGAAGATTGTTCGGGTTGGAGAAAAAATCCTAAGCTGTTTCAATCGAAACCGGCAGGAATTCTGTTCTCTTGAGAGTATATATCTTCATTCTTCTTCTGCTTGGTCCAGCGGTGGTCCGGGAAGCCCGACGAAGTTCCACAGTATCAAGAACAAAAGTCCGAATATCAGGGGTAAAGACTGGTGTGTCTCATAGAGTATACCGGCGGACATTCCCCCAACGCAGGCTCCCATGAAGTTTGCCAGGTTGAAAAAACCGGAGAGCACACCCCTGTTCTCCGAGGAGACTCTTTGCGTAACAAACGCAGGTAGTATGGACTGAAATATGGAGTATCCAAGAAAAAACACCGCCCCCGCGAGGTAGAGTGTGATACTGTCAGATGCTCGGAGCAGGTAGATTAAAAAGGCGGCTACTAAAAAGAAAAGCCCGAACCTAGTTGCCTGTTTCAATTTCTTTCTTGTTTCTGAGATTCTGATGTAGGCGTTAGCCAGAAGTGCGCTGGGGGCGAGTATTACTAGGTAGACGGACCACAGATCTTGGGGGCTGGTGCCGATATTCTTCCAGTCTAGAGGGTAGATGAACAAAACAAGGTTAAGGCAGAGCGATGTTATGAAGGTTGAGGAAAGAATTTTTCCCATTTCCGGTTCCCTGAGCTTAAGAAGAATTTCTTTTCTGTCCCTTGCTTTTTTCTTTGGAAGTTCCGGGAACATGAAAACAGTAACGAACACCGCCATCAATCCCAAGGCTGAGAGGATGAAGAAAAGGCTTTCAAACCCGAATTTTCCTGCGAGCACCGGACCGATTATGAGGGAAATTATAAACGCTGTTCCGATTATCATTCCGGTCAGCATAAAGGACTGAGCCCTTACCTCGTTTCTTGTTGAGTCCCCGAGAGATGCTATGGCGACTGCGCCTATTGCGCCGCTTCCCTGAAGCGCCCTAGTTGCTATGAGTTCCCAGATATTATCCGCGAACCCGCAGAGGATGCTTCCTAGGCAGAAAATCAGAAGTCCCGACACTATTACCGGCTTTCTTCCGAATCTGTCGCTCGCCATGCCGAAAGGTATCTGCAGCAGGCTCTGTGTAAGGGCATATATTCCGAACGCGACTCCGGCTGATGACAGTGTCGCTCCCTCATAGTTTGTCGCGTATATGCTGAAAACCGGGATTATCAGGAATATGCCCAGCAGTCTGAGCGATATGACCGTTCCTATTACCACAACGCCTCGGAGCTCATTTCTGTTCAGTTTCATGCAGACCCTCTATCGTTTTTTCGCCTTTAAATGGCTCGGGATAAAAAGGTTAGGGTATTTACCGTTTTTGACAACGACAAACTGTTAAGATATTATGAAGGGGAAAATACTAACCTAGAAAATTCCACTGACAATCAGTATATAGTCATAATTCCCTTAGCGGAGGTGTTTTAGTTACATGAGATCATTTTTCGAGATTGTGAAGGACCGTTTCTTGCGCGTCAGTTTCTTTGTCTTTTTGTTTTCCATGCTGATTGGCTCATACGTGGTTTTAGCCGGGGGATTGCCGCCTGACGTTCGTCAGGACAGCAACATCGAAGAGATGCCTGCCGAGGCGCCACCTGTCGAAACTGTGGTTGAAGCTCCGGTGGTTGAGGAAGTTCCTGAAAAGACCTCAAGAGGGTTTACTGTCGGAGCCCGCGGTTCTTTTTTTCTCCTTGGTGATTCTGATTTCTCGGCGCCTGGGTCTGAGCAGTATGGTCCGTTATCAGGTACCGCCAGCGATAACGGAGGATACAATTTCAGCTTTCTTCTGGGTTACGACTTTGGAAACGGGCTGCGTCTTGAGGCCGAAGCAGGCTACATATACAGTTGTATTAATGAAATGGACGTAAAAGAACCGGGAAGCCTTGTATGTCTTGCTGGGGGGTGCGACTTCTATAACAGTCTTCCGTCAGATGGGCAAGAAGCGGTTAAAGAGGCGGCAAAGGGCGAAAAAAATATTGATGGTCCGGTTTCCGCGTTCGCCTTCATGATAAACGCTTATTACGACTTGAATCCGGACGGAAAACTTGTTCCGTACGTAGGGGCAGGACTGGGTGTGCTGAATCTCTCAACGGATGTGGAATCGGCCGAAGGTGCTGCGACCGGCACTGTTCTGATTGATGACAGTGATTCTGTCTTCGCTTATCAGGTAGGAGCTGGTCTGGGTTACAAGATTGACGGACCCGGTAACGGTTCAGACGTGACACTGAGTGTTGATTACCGCTATCTGGCTTCCTTTGAGAACCCGGAATTCGCCGGCGAGATAACCGGCGGTACTGTGGAAACCGAGTTCGCGGGGCATTACTTGGGCGGCGGAATAAGACTGGCATTCTGAGCTTAAGATCAGCTCTGTGTTCTGGCCTCCCTGTCTAGGGGAAGCGGGATTTCCGCGACTGGGTATTGCGCGGGGCGGTGTTTAGTGACGGCGATGTTCGGGGCGCTCTTGGGTTTTTTACGGTTCATAGGGCATGCGCCCGAGATTTCCTCTGTGTATATTCCGCGTTTGCGGTTCAGGCGGACGGCCGTTGCGTGGAGCGAATAAGAGCGGTTCCGTCATTCAGCTTTTTGGGAACTTCCGGGCGATGAGACCTACTTGGGCTGAAATCAGTCTTGATTTTTTCAGATCGAACCTTGGCGAAGTAAGAAGACTTGTCAGCAAAAGCGTCCGAGTCATGGCGGTTGTGAAAGCCGACGCTTACGGACACGGCTCCGTAAGGGTAAGCGAAGCCGCCCTTAATGGCGGAGCGGACATGCTCGGGGTAGCTACGGTTCCCGAGGCTCTGCAGCTCAGGGAATCCGGAATAACGGGCGAAATATTTCTTCTGGGAGGTATTGATCCCCTGGAAGCTAGGGTAACCGTAGAAAACACACTTACTCCTGCGTGCTACTCCGTTGATGTGCTCGAAGCTCTTTCTGGAGCTGCTGTTGAGTGCGGAAAAACAGTCAGTTATCATCTGAAGGTCGATACGGGCATGACCAGGCTTGGAGTGGGAGTAGGCGACATGGAATCTTTTTTTGCTTCAGCCGCCAAGCTTCCTGGAGTAATGCTTGAGGGTGTTTTCACGCATCTTGCCTCCTCTGAGATTCACCAAAGCGACTATACGGATTATCAGCTTGGGATTTTCCGAGAGAGTCTCTTTTTCCTTGACGAGCTGGGAGTTAAATACCGCTACTCCCATTCAGCAAACAGCGCCTCCATTCAGAGATTTCCAGATTCTCATATGGATATAGTGAGACCCGGGATAATGCTTTACGGTTCAGGCAGCATGGGGGAGGTTACTCTGAGGCCCGTTATGAAACTCAAAACAAAGATAGTACAGCTCAGAGAGATCCCCCCTAGCACCTCGGTCGGCTACGGGGGGACTTTCGTTGCTGGGAGGGAAACACTGGTTGCGACCCTTCCGGTTGGGTATGCCGATGGCTATCCAAGAGCCCTTTCAAACAGAGCGAAAGTTTCTCTTTGCGGGAGACTCGCTCCCCTTATAGGATCCGTCTGCATGGATTTCATCATGGTCGATGTAACGGATATCCCGGGTATCCGTGTTGGAGACGAAGCAGTGCTTTTCGGAGACGGGCTCGTGAGCGTTGAGGATGTCTCTTCCTGGGCCCAAACCATACCTTACGAAATCTTGTCACGGATTTCGCCGAGGGTTCCGAGGCGTTACGTGTGATTTGTTGCCGTTGTTAGTCTGAGAAAATCTGCGATGAGAGCTGTTATACAGAGGGTAACGAGGGCATCAATCAGCGTTGACGGGAATGTAGTCGGCAGCATCGGCCCGGGAATGGTGATTCTTGTTGGAATTGAGAAAGATGACTCGCAAAAAGACATTGCTTATGTAGCGGAGAAGATAGCTGGTCTGAGAATATTTGAGGATTCCTCGGGCAAAATGAATCTGAGTATCAAGGATACGGGAGGAGAGGTTCTGGCTATTTCCCAGTTTACCCTCTACGGTGATTGCAGAAAAGGCAGAAGGCCTTCTTACATGCGGGCCGCTGGCGAGGATTTCGCGAGGCGGTGCTACGAATCTTTTATCGCTGAGATCGCGGAACGTGGAATCCTGGTCAGAACCGGCGTTTTCGGGGCAACAATGGATGTTCATATAGTGAACAACGGTCCAGTCACGCTTCTTATTGACAGTTCCAAGGATTTCTGAGTTCATACTGGTTATTTTGTTGCGGCGGATTATTATTAGGATAGATGAAGACCGTATGCAATCACCCTACCGCTCACAGGGATTATATATTTGAGGAGAAGTACGAAGCGGGTCTGATACTCAAGGGCTCCGAGGTTAAATCCCTTAGAAACGGAAACGCCAGCGTCAAGGAAAGCTTTGCTCTCATAAGGGAGGGCGAAGCCAGACTTGTTAACTGCTACATAGCTCCTTATGATGCCGCCAGCGGGCTTAACCATGAACCGACGAGGGAGAGAAAGCTTCTGCTGAACTCCCACGAGATAAGGAAGCTGATTGGAAAAACCAGCATTAGAGGTTACACTTTAATTCCTCTAAGGATTTATTTTAAAAACGGTATTGCAAAACTCGAACTGGCCCTTGCCAAAGGTAAGAAGACGAGAGATAAAAGAGAGGATATAAAACGTCGCGAGGCCCAAAGAGATATGCAGAAAGCCGTTAGACGATCTTTGAAACGTTCATAACTTAGACACGGGGGCGATTCGGCTTCGACGGGAAACAGGGAAGCTTGTGCCGCATGCCGAGCTTGGTTAACTCGTAAAACTGATCAAGCACGATAAGTGCCGAACCAATTAACGCACTCGCAGCCTAAAAGAACTGCGACGTCTCAGAACGTCATGCCCGCTGGGCTTTCTGAGGCGTAATTTAAGCGGGATGGCTGGTACGTGATTCCCGGGGCGCTTGCCAGCGAGATTTTACTCGGGACTGCGGTAAAAAACCTGCCTGCCGGTGATTTTGCCGTCTGATTCAAAAGACAGGATAAGCATGTAGAAGCCTGGTGAAACTTTTTCCGGACCCGGGTTCGATTCCCGGCGCCTCCACCATCTTATTTCTATAACTACCTCAAAATAAAGAAATTCTTAGGAAATAAATAAAGATTAAGCCCCTTTATATCCCACACGCAGACAGGGTATATGCCTCTAAACTCCGAGGATTTAGCGACTGCTTCTTCGTAATGCGTCGCTTTAATCTGCTATTGTAGCTATAGCATCAGAACGAGATTCGAACACCTCAATGATTTTGTCAAAACCTGCGATCTTGAAGACTTCTTTTACGGAATCAGACAAGGAGCACAATGCGAATCTCGTATTTTTACCTTGGAGTGCTTTTGCAACAATCAGAATTGAACGCAATCCCGCACTATTGATGTAGGACAGCTTTTCAAGATCCAGGACTACAAAATTGCCAGGGGCAATAATTTCATTGTACAGGTTATCGTGGAATTGCCGTGCGTTCACGCCGTGAATTTGACCGGCTGCACTTATTACCAAGATCCCTTTGATATGATCGGCCTGCAACCTGACTTGATTGTTTTGAATGACCATTCTTCCAGCAATCTATCTGACTATAGCACTGCAATCAAGATGGAAGACTATATGTTTCGTAATTATCCCCTTGACACAACAGAGGACGGTTGATAGAATGAAAACATGGAATACTGGAATCCAGTTTGTTGGGCATGCTGGGACAAGTCGGATTTGGTTATTTCCGTGGTTTCTATTATAGGTGCACTTGTGATGGATAGAATATACCTGGCAGTTAAGAAGAAACACGAAACAATCAACGAATTAAGGTTCATCAGGGATTTTGCACATAATTATAAGTCCCTATCAGAGTTTAAAAAGGACCGCGAAAACAATCCCGGTAAAGAAGATATATCGAAAGAAGAAAAATTAAAACTCCTTGAAAAAATTGAGAATAGTCAACTCAAACTAAAGGATTTTATTCAAGCCGTAAAAACCTACAAACAATGGTTTCCGACAGCCGGATCGGTCAAAGACGAAGATACTGCACAGGCGTTAATAGAAGACGCTAACAATTCCATTGTTTTAATTCAAGAATACGGTGTGAGAAAAGCCAATCGTATATTGAATAAACCCCATGGGATTTGGAAACGAAGAGGTTGGGCGTTTGCCATTGGTGTTTTGTGCGGGGCTTACCTTAATTTTTTACGCTTTTTATATTCATAGGGAGGAAAAATGCGAAAAATACTGGTTCTTAGCTTCCTGTTTGCCTTACTCGCTGTTCCAGTGAGTGCGATAACTGATGCTGAACGAAAAGAGCTCTGGAAGAAGGATGCTTTCGCTCTTCAGAGTTTCGGCTGGGAATGTAACGAAATCGTGGATGTTGACGGCATCATAAACGAACACGCCCGCAACGAAACCCCATGGATTATCAATAGAATCACATGTAAAAACGGTCTTGTTTACTTCAAAAAAGTCTTCGCTTTCGACCAAGAAAACCTGTCATGGCCAAAACTTCTAGTAGAATACTGTTACAAAGGCAAATGCAAAAAACACAAATAATCCGATTCAACGCCCTGCTGGAAGCAATGATACTTAGAGGTTCTCCACCAGATCGGAGAAAATCGAAGCGGGATCCTTCCGCCGGTTGTAGCGATACTCAAATTCCTTTACATACTTCCAAAGATGCTTCGGAGAAACGTGAACATGAGTCCCCTGAATCGAAAGTTTAAGGCGAGCCCAGAAGCCCTCAAGGGTGTTAACATGGCAACCGTTACGGGAATACTCCCCGGCTTCATGATTAACCGTTCTATGCCTGTATCCGGCACGGACAAGCCCCAGATAGGAGCGAAGCTCGTCAGTGTGCATTGTGCTGCCCGGCAGTACGTTCTCTTCAATGATGGGTTGCAGGGTTCTTTTGCGAACATTGGGAACGACCTTAGCCATGAGTTCCCCACCGCGTTCAAGCATTCCGAACACAACCGCTTTTCCGTCCGCTCCTCGACCTCTTTTCCCTGGGCGTTTGCCGCCTATATAGGTTTCGTCAGCTTCTACATCGCCGTCAAGCGGATGCTCATCGTCCACCTCGGCCATGTACTTGCGAATTTCGTGAGCCATGCGCCACGCCGTCTTGTAGGTAACTCCCACCTGCCGTTCAAGCTCTTTGGCGGAGATACCGTGGCGGGAAGTGGAAAACAGATACATAGCATAGAACCACTTGTGAAGGGGAGTGCGGGAACGTTCCATAGGAGTCCCTACGCAGGGGAAAATAAAGTGCTTGCAGTGCTGACAGACATAAGCCCGGTCACGCTCTACTTTGTAGAATTTGCTGAGCGCTCCGCACTTCGGGCAGTGAAATTGCCGTCCGCCGTAGCGGGTAACGAGCATGTGTTCAAGGCACGCATCGTCATTTGGAAACTGTTCTTGAAATTGATAAAAGTTCATTTCAACCCCCTTATGGTAATAATCTACCCGAGGGAGGTTGTTGTGTCAAGGGGATAATTGCGATATGTTTAATTATCCGAAAGTTGGTGATTGCTAATTAGCACAGGGAGTTACGTAACAGTCTTCCCGGATGCTGAAAACAGGTGCTTTTTGGAGAAGACTCTCGGAATCTCTGAGGAGTGGACTGCTAATCTACCTTAATTGTGCATCGGGTTACAGAGTGTCTTGATGACCTTTTATGTGATTCCCATTTTAAAAATTGTCGACATACTTGTCTATAAGCATTGTGTCTACCTTTTAGGTACAGTTTCTGTAAATTTGTGAACCAATAAGCGCAAAGGGAATTATATACTTGACTAAACCGCATTATCATGACTGTTAAAGAAATACGCACAGTAGAGTTTGTCGTTCTGTCTGCCGCTAAGGCGAAGGCAAGGAAGATGTTCCAGGTGGCCGGAGCCTGTCGGTACGTCTGGAACCATTTCAGGGAGAAAAACCTTACTGACTACCAGGCATTCAAAAACGGCAAGGGAGAAAAACCGAAGACAAATTATTTCTCCCTCGGCGTTGAGTTCACCAGGCTAAGACACGAGACGGACTGGCTTCTGGAACTTCCTGCCAACCCCATAAAACATACTCTCAAGTATTTTGCCGACGCGCTTGGAGAAGCCATGGCCGGCAAGAAGGGATTCCCGAAGCCGAGAAGCAGAAACAGGCACGCACCAAGCTTCA
>JAPOYE010000050.1 GCA_026706695.1 Candidatus Dadabacteria bacterium
CTCAGGCTCCCAAGCTCAGACGGTATGCTCCCCGTTAACTGGTTGGTGTGGAGATATAACCACTGCAGGCGGGTGAGGTCGCCGAGTTCTGTCGGTATCGTTCCCGTTAGCTTGTTGCCGTCGAGACGTAAAGTATTAAGATTAACGCTAAGGTTACCAAGCTCAGACGGTATGCTCCCCGTTAACTGGTTGCTGTAGAGAGCCAAGAGCTGCAGACCGGCAAGGTCGCCGAGTTCTGCCGGTATGGTTCCCGTTAACTGGTTGCTGTGGAGATATAAGAAATCCAGACTGGTAAGGTCGCCGAGTTCTGCCGGTATCGTTCCCGTTAACTGGTTGCTGTCGAGACGTAACCGCGTCGTAAGGCTGGTAAGGTTGCCCAGTTCTGCCGGTATGGTTCCCGTTAACTGGTTGCTGTCGAGCTCCAGTGAAGTGACTTTGTTGTTCTGCGCGGTAACCCCTTGCCAGGTGTTCAGGTCGCTGGCACCCCAGTTGGTTTTTTTGGGCCATGAGTTGCCTCCCGTGTCGCAATAGAGCTTCTTAAGCACATCCGCGTCGGTGGGATTGGATGGATATGTAAATGTATTACAGTCTATCTGCGCCCGCGCGTCTCTCGCTAGAAGGAAAAACGCAAGCGCAAAAAAGACCAGAACAAGGACTCCGCCCGAGGCGGAAAGAGAATCTCTTATTCCTGCGCTGACGCGGGCCGAGCCGCGAAGCAACGCGCGCGGATTAACTGGGGGGGGGGGTACTGGATCATATGAAAATTCATTTCTCTTCACGACCACGCTCATAACTCCACCACCCCGAAATAAAGAGCAATGACTTCACTTAAGCCCCTCCAAAAATACTCTTATATCTTCAGTTCAATGAAAAAGCATACCTGCTCACCATCCCCCGTCAATTACAGGGCAGCAGCGTGTAGCCCTCTTGCAAATAGTGGTGGATCAGGAACTTTTCTTGCAGGGCCAAGTGCTTGTATGACATCGGATAACCTCCTGTTATGGCTACCTTAGAGATTATCTTTGTCGCTTGGCCCTTTCAAATTGAAGTGTACTACTCAAAAAGGCTAAAACCCTGCTCTCAGGGGTGTTGCACTTCAAAGTTCAAGGGGCGTGATGGTGAAAAGTTCTGAAGATTTTTTCATCACAAACCATTTCTTCCTTGTAACGAGTCTTGGAGCGGAGTTCAGCGCGCAGGACATGCTTGCTCTGTACAGGAAGAGAGGGAAGACCGAAGCGCACATGGGGGAGTTCATGGATGCAGCGGCCCGAAAGACAATGGCTATTGTCCAACTAACTTGCTGCGCGGAAGCAGTCGAGTCGGTGTTGTTTTCCTTTGCTGTGTATTTTGATCCATCTTTGTTATTCTGTTTGAGAAGGTTCTGCCCGGTGGCATCTCGGCGGTTTTTCCTTTCGTAACTGGTACGCACCCGGGTTTCGGAACCGAGAGTTGGTATTTGTTCCAGGTGAGTGGTTTGAGAAAATCTCCTGAAAAAAAGCTGTTTCTTTTGCCTTTTCTGTTTCTTTGTCTTTCCTGCGGCGGTGTGAGACTCTCTTTTGACTCCGACAGTGGCATTGAGAGCGTAGACCGGGAGGATGCGTATTATCATTTTGCGCTTTCGGCGCTTTATCTGGAACAAGGGGACCTGAAACGTGCGCTGCAGAGCCTTGAAGAGGCAGAACGGGTTGATCCCCGGTCTTCTGAAATAAAATACCGTCTCGCTCTGATTTACACGGTTCTTAATATGCGCGAGAAGGCCGTTGCCAATTTCACCCAGTCCATCGTTCTTGATCCGTCAAATTCCCCGGCTTACAGGGACCTTGCCCGCATCTACCTTGCATATCCTGACGAAGCCATGAAGAAAAGGGGCAAGAAATTCCTGCTTAAGGCTGCCGAGACCGATTCCGGAGACAGGGAGACCTATCTGCTTCTTTGCGCGGCTGAACTCTATTCCGGCAATCTTGAAAAGGCGGGGCATTACGCCGAAAAAAGCCTTTCGATAAGTCCCAGAGATGTCACGGGTCACTTCTACCTTGGAAGCATCGCTTCCAGAAGAAACGATCTGGATGCCGCGGTAAAGCACTACGAAAGGGCCCTTGAAATTCAACGGACATACTACCCCGCTTTCGTCGGGCTCGTTGAAACCCTTGAGAAAGCGAAAAGAATCGAAGAGGCGATAGAGCAGTACGAGTCGGCGATCAGGAAATTTGCTCCTTATCGCGATGTCTTTATTTCCTACGGGAACATGCTTTACCGCCACCGCAGGTTCGAAGAGGCCATAAAGCAGTACCACAACGCGGAGGCCGCGGACCCGGAGAATCCCGAGATCAGCTTCAGAATCGGTCTTCTGTATCTTGAAAGCGGCAGTTACGAGGAAGCTATCGGAGAACTGAAACAGGTTTTCGAACGTCTGCCTGCACATTTTGGGGCAAAATACTACTCTGCCGTCGCTCACACCAAGCTCGGGCAGTATTCCCAGTCAAGGATGCTTCTCGATTCCATACCCCAAAGCTCCGACTTCCACATAGACGCAGTCGTCCATGGAGCGTACATACATGAACTTGAGGGTTCAGCACAGAAGGCGATCAATATACTGAGAGAGCTTCATGAGAAGGACCCGTACAATCCCAAGGCCGTGAATTCTCTGGGTGAAATCTACGGAAGGCAGGGAAGACAAGAGGATTCGATCTCTTTATACGGCAGGTATCTTGAAAAGCACCCCGATGAGGAATCCGTTCTGTATTCGCTCGGCGTTTCGTATTACTACAGCGATCGCATACCGGAAGCGCTTTCGGTAATGGAGGATATAATCAGCAGGAATCCGCGGAGCTTCGATGCGATGAATTTCATCGGGTACACGTATGCCGAGCGGGGAAAAAAACTTGATTACGCCGAGGAACTCATTAGCAAGGCTCTTGAGCTTGCTCCCAGGCGGGCTTACATAATCGACAGCCTGGGTTGGGTTTACTATCAGAAGGGCGATTTCACCAGAGCCCTCGAGTATCTGCTTCGCGCCTCGGAGATCCCTCCTCCCGATGCGGCTATTCTGGAGCACGTGGGCGATGTGTATGAGAAACTCGGCAAAAGAGAACTTGCGGTGGAGAATTACACGAAAGCCCTTGAACTCCTGGATTCCAAGAAACTGGTTACGGTTGAAGACAGGAAAATCCGCGCGAGGCTTCAAGAAAAGCTAAAGGAATTCAGGCGCGATGAGGCATAGCTGGGTTTTTATACCGTTTGTTCTTCTCCTTTTCTCCTGCGCCGGTAAGCTCCCGCTCCCTACCGCCGAACACCCTGATCTTTCCGCCATATTGGCAAAGGCGAAACGCACTCAGATGGGCTTCACTTCGATAAAAGCCAGGGCTAGGGTGTCAATAAAGTCCCCACAGGGGAAAATTGTTTTCGATCAGGTAGCCACCGTCGTCCGCCCGGAGTTTCTGAGAGTTTCGGTTTTCGCTCCTTTCGGCGAGATGCTCGCAAGGGTGGTTTCCGACGGAGAAAGCGTGAGAATGAAGACCAAATGGGAAGAGTTGATCTTTGAGAATCCGGAGGATTTCAGACTTTCCTACCTTTATCCGGGGCTCCCGCCCCAGCTCGGAGTTGAGGACATAGTAAACTTCCTGCTGGGGGGATCCCCGTTTGTCATTCCCCAGAAAAGCTACTCTGTGCGGACTGGGGAGAAGGAGGGGGAGATAGTTTTCGTGTTTTCGGGAAGCACGCCTCTCCAGGTCACGGTCGATTTCCCGAGAAACTTCATAACCAGAGTGGAGGGTACGCTTTCTGACGGAGAGAAGGCTAAAATTGAGTTCTCGCTCCTCAAACGGATTGACTCGGACACCTATTTTCCGAGAAGACTGCTTTTTGCGACCGCCGATTACAGTCTCAGCGTGAATTATGACGAGAATTTACGGGTAAACTCAAAGACGGATATTTCTTTTTTCCGCTCCGCAGAGGAACCCTGATTTGTCGCAGAAACCGCTTGTAAGAAACTTCGTAATAAGAAACCGTTTGGGTCTTCACGCCAGAGCGGCCGCGGTTCTGGTCGCCCTGACCAGCAGATTCAGTTCCAGTATAATGATAAGGAAAGACAGTTTCGAGATAGACGGAAAAAGCATACTGGGTGTTTTGTCCCTTGCGGCCATTTGTGGCACTGAAGTTGCCATTACGATAGAGGGGGAGGACTCGGAGCTTGCGATGGAGGAAGTCTCCCGTCTGATTGAAAGCGGCTTCGGAGAAGGAATCGATCCGGAAAACTGAGTTTGGGATATTCCGCAACCGGGATAAACTGAATCGGTTTTTAAGGGAAAACACTGTTACGACCATGAAGATTATAAGGATAAATTCAAAAAATCTGGAAAGAAGGTCAAGAGAAATAGAGAAATCGGCCTCACATTTCGATCCGGAGCTTGTTTCGCAGACAGAAAAGATTGTAGAGGACGTCAGAGAGCAGGGAGACTCGGCGCTTTTTCGCTACGCGAAGAAATTTGACGGGCCTTACGTAACTGCGAAAAACGTAAAGGTCACCGATCGCGAATTTGAAGAGGCTAAAGCAGCCGTCGCACCGGGTATTGCGAGGGACCTTAAGAAGGCCGCTTCACGGATTCGCTCCTACCAGAAGAAGAAGCTTCCGAAGGCCGGAGCCTACAAGGATGCGCTCGGAAACGAACTTGGCTGGCTGATAAGACCAATTGAGAAGGTGGGAGTGTATGTTCCGGGAGGCAAGGCTTCGTACCCTTCAACCGTTCTCATGACCGCCATACCGGCGCGGGTTGCCGGGGCAATCGAGATAAGCGTTGTCACACCATGTTCCGGGAAACGGGTGCGCCCCGAGATTCTTGTGGCGTGCGAAATTGCCGGGGTGAGCAACGTCTACAAAATAGGCGGGGCCCACGCCATAGCGGCAATGGCCTTTGGAACCAGAAGCATACCGAAAGTGGACAAGGTAGTAGGTCCGGGGAACATCTATGTTACGATAGCCAAGAAGCTGGTTTATGGTTTCTGCGACATTGACATGCTGGCAGGGCCGACCGAGGTTCTGATTATAGCCGACGGTTCGTGTCCGCCGGGATGGGTTGCCGCGGACCTGCTTGCTCAGGCCGAGCATGACGAAATGTCAATCCCGATTCTCGCGACCACCAGCTATGATTACGCCAAAGAGGTGAAAAAGGAAGTGCTCTCGCAGCTAAGGGAGCTTGAAAGAGAGCAAATCGCGGGCGCCGCGGTCTCAAGCAACGGAAGAATCTACGTAACCGAGAACATGGAGCAGGCAGTAGCGCTTTCAAACGCGGTTGCTCCCGAGCACCTTGAGCTCTGCGTGCGTTCCCCCAAATCTCTTCTAAAAGGCATAAAACACGCGGGAGCAATATTTCTGGGATCTCTCTCGACCGAGCCTTTCGGCGATTACGTCTCGGGTCCGAGTCACGTTCTTCCGACGGGAGGAGCGGCGAGGTTTTCTTCTCCTCTCAGCGTTTATGATTTCCTGAGGATGCCGAGCACCATATCGATGTCGAAAAAAGGCTTTTCGTCTCTCGGCGCGACCGTTATGAATCTTGCCCACGCCGAGGGGCTTTCGGGTCACGCGTTTTCGGTAAAAAGACGGATTGAGGATTCCTGAGCAATGTTCACGCTACTGTTTAGAACGGGAGACTCCAGTGTCTGACATAGATTCAATTAAAAGCAGGATTTCTAAGAACCTAAGGTCAATATCCGCTTACTCGGTGCCGAGGATCGACTGCTCGGTCAGGCTTGATGGAAACGAAAGTCCTTACGATCTTGAGGAAGAAGAGAAGCTTGCGCTTTCCGAACGGCTGGCGAAGCTTCCGGTAAATCGTTATCCGGATCCCGAGGCTCTGGAGGTAAGAACTTCTCTTTCCCGAGCTGCAGGCTTTTCTGTGGATGGGATATTGCTTGGCAACGGTTCAGACGAGATCATACAGATGATCGTCGAGGTGCTTGGGGGGAAAAGCGGCCGCGTACTCGTGCCGTCCCCGACCTTCTCGATGTACAGGATCACGTCGCTTATTCTGGGAAAGCAGGTGACGGAGGTTGAGCTTGATGAGAACTTTGACATAGATCTCGAACAGACCTTGGAGACGATTCGCGCGCAGGACCCTGACATCGTTTTTCTCGCGACTCCGAACAATCCTACCGGGAACTCTTTTTCGGAAGAAAAAGTGCTTGAGATCCTTGAGGCAAGCGGGGGCGCGGTGGTTGTCGACGAGGCCTACTGCGATTTTTCCAAAAAAAGCTATATTCCCCATATAGATAAATATGAAAACCTGCTGGTACTGAGAACAATGTCCAAGATAGGGTTTGCGGGGGCGAGACTTGGAATATTCTTTGCACGACCGCAGGTCGCAGACGAAGTGAACAAGGCGCGTCTTCCCTATAACATAAATTCCTTTAGTCAGGATGTGCTGTCTTTTGCTCTTGAAAACCCCGGGGTTATCGAGCGGAAGATAGGCCTTATATTGAGCGAGAGAGAAAAGCTCCGCGGGGCACTCGAGCGGATTGAAGAGATTCATGTGTATCCGACAGACGCGAATTTTTTCCTGGTACAGGTTCCAGACGCAGATTTTCTTTTCGAAGAGCTTGTCAGAAACGATATTCTGGTTCGCCGTTTCAGTGGAGAAGGACGCCTTGCAGATTGCCTCAGGATTACGGTTGGAGCTAGAGAGGAAAACGACCGGCTCATAGAAGCCTTGGTCGGCATATTTTCTTCCTAAGTAGCTTTTCAGTGAGAAGTGTCCCGCTTACGGCGGTTCCATACACTTGTCAACATTTCTTTTCCGCGAAAAACGTCAAGTATAGCAAATATCCAAATTTCCACCAAAGATGTGATTTATTGCATTTGTAATATACAGTTTCTGTTGAATATTTTCTTTCAGTGGTGTATAATGCAATATCAATAATTCACATTTTTGGTGATTTATGGACGGTAATACTATACAACAAAGATCAATACCGCAAGGCAGGCGCAAACTCGCAACTGTCATCAGAGGGGCTGGTGACATTATTCGAATCGAAGATGTAGTCTCTGTTCTCCCGACAGGGCGGTCGGATGCCGCCAAGCTTCTTTCACGCTGGGCCGGCCAAGGCTGGTTAAGACGTATTGGGCCGGGTGCCTATGTTGCTGTGTCTCTTGATTCGCTTGAAAGCGAGCGGATTCTGGATGATCCTTGGATACTTGTACCGGTTCTTTATGCTCCTGGTTATATTGGTGGGTGGACTGCCGCGGAATACTGGGACCTCACCGAACAGTTGTTCCGCCAGATTCTTGTTATGACCACGAGAACAGTTCGTAAAAAGTATGAGATACGTGATGGAGCACAATTCATCGTGCGCCATATACAGGAACGAAAGTTTTTTGGTACTAAAGCGGTCTGGCGCGGTCGGTCTAAAGTTCTGATTTCTGATGTTCACCGTACGATCATTGACATGCTCGATGAACCATCCGTCGGCGGGGGGATTCAGCATGTGGCTGACTGTCTAGCTGTTTATCTGAGGAGTCCTGATCGAGATGATGAAATACTGATAGACTATGCGGAAGGGCTTGCTAATGGTGCGGTTTTCAAAAGGCTTGGTTTTCTGGCTGAAAAGTATCCTGACACCGGGGATTTGACCGAGACATGTCTGAAACACCTTACCAGTGGCAACGCCAAGGTTGACCCCGCGTTAGAGTGTCCTCGTCTGATCTCAAAATGGCGTCTTCGGATTCCGCTGAACTGGACAACAGGAGAAAGAAGTGATTAGCAAGCGCGAGATCATCGATGTAGCGACCATTAAGGGGCTCAATCCCCACATTGTAGAGAAGGACTATGTTCTTGGCTGGTTGCTGTGGGGAATATCTAATCATGAGATTTTAGGTGAAAGCTGGCTTTTTAAGGGCGGCACCTGCCTGAAAAAATGCTTTTTTGAGACCTACAGATTTTCCGAAGACCTCGATTTTACTCTTTCTGATGCCACGCATATCGATGACGGCTTTCTTAAAACCGTGTTTGGGGAAATATGCGAACACATCTATCAGCAGACCGGCATCGAACTTCCGTCGCATTCTCACAAGTTTGACATTTACCAAAACCCGCGTGGTGGCAAATCCTGCCAAGCCCGGATAGGGTATCAGGGCCCGGTGTCGCCGCGTGGCAGAAGCATGCCGAGGATCAAGTTTGACCTGACGGCCGATGAGTTCGTAGTGCTGAGCCCGGTTCGGTCTCAGGTTTATCATCCTTACAGCGATGCCCCGAACGGAGATATCATCATACGGTCATATGCATACGAAGAGGCGTTTGGCGAGAAGATAAGGGCCCTTGCTGAACGGGGGAGACCCCGTGACCTGTACGATGTTGTCAACTTATTTCGCAATGCCGATGCAAGGCCCGCTAGTACTGCCGTATTGATTGATGTGCTCCGCCAGAAATGCGAGTTCAAAAAAATCGATTTTCCTGTCCTCGCCCAACTTGAAATTCATCGGTCTATCCTACAAAACAGATGGGCGCAAATGCTGTCACACCAATTGCCTTTCTTGCCTCCGTTTGTGACATTTTGGAATGAGTTGCCAATCTTTTTTACATGGCTTGAAAGCGGTATCACACCGCAGATCCCACCTGCCTACACTGGAGAGGCGGGGGAGAGAGTAATACGCGAACGCACATTGCTTCTGCAGGTTTCTGCCAAGGTAAAGGCATGTATCGAGATTATCCGTTTCGCTGCTTCCAACCTGCTTTGCGTTGATCTGGACTATCGAGGAAATATAAGGCGTATTGAACCTTACTCGCTCCGTTTTAATGGAGAAGGCGGTATAATCCTTGGAGTTCACGATGTTGATAAAAACGAACGCGACGGCTATCTGGTCGATAATATTCAGGGAGTACAGATTACAGATCAGGTTTTTAATCCCCGTTTTGCAATTGAGCTGATGCCTGCAACTCAAATCACTGGTGTTCCCGCGGGAAACTCTTCATAAAAATACCATGGCCTCAAGCCACGGTTTAAACGAGCGACAAAGACAACGGACCTCTAGTCAGCATATTTTCTTCCTAAGTAGCTTTTCACCACGAAAAGAATTGTCGCCGCAAGTGCCAGCCACGCGAAGATGTCCCCAACCCTCGAGTAGAGAGTCTCAAGCGAGTCGATTAGAACCACCTCTCCCTCCAGATTTTCCGTAGTGAATATCCCCGTGCGGGCCTCTATCTTTCCTGTAGGAGATACGATCGCGCTTACGCCGCTGTTTGTTGATCTTACCAGGTAACGGCGCGTTTCAACTGCCCTTGGAATTGAGAGGAGCAGATGCTGGTAGGGAGCGATACTCCTTCCGAACCAAGCGTCGTTTGTGAGGTTAACGAGCAGGTTGGCTCCCATTTTCACGTAGTCACTCGAAATCTTCGCCACTATGTCCTCATAGCATATAAGGGACCCTATTCTCATGTTTTTTTCCGAAACCTCAAGCACTCTGAGGCCTTCTCCCGGGGTGAGATCTCCCATCATGGGGAAGACCCTTTTGAGGAACTTAAGCTCCTCGTTTATCAAGGGGAAATATTCGCCCAGAAGAAAAAGCCGGGTCTTGCTGTAGTGGCCGAGGATATAACTCTTAGGATCGACTAGGAAGGTAGTATTGTATTTTTTGTGGTCCTCTTCATCCCAGCCGTCCTCAAGCAGGATGGGGTCCTGGGTAAAGGAAAGTCCTCCGATGAGGAAGTGCGCTGGGTGTCCAGCCGGCACTATGTCTGCTTGATTTTCAATTCTGTATGACGATTTGTCTTTGGGAAACCAGTACTGAACCGATGTCTCCGGCCAGATCACGAGGTCTGCCTCCGGAAGTCTTCGCGACATCTCCCTGTGTTTTTCCGTTATGACCGGTTCATTGTCGAGGTTCTTTTCCGCGTAATCAAAATTCGCCTGAACCATCCCGATTTTCACCCGGGGCTCTGTCTTAAGGAAAGCCTCGATTTCGTTTATCCTGAAGGATCCGTAGCTGAGCAAGATTGCGATTGTGGCAATCGAGATTGCGGGTGCGGCAAGCACAGGTTTTTTTCTCCGCCGCAAGTCGTCGACGAGGTAGAAAACCGACACGTTTACAAAAAACATCAGAAACCCCAGAAAGTTCACCCCGAGCGTGTCAACCACCTGTATTACCTTCGGGTAGTAGCCTTGGGAGACTCCTATTCCGTAGGGAAAGAGAACCGGGAAGAAAAACTCTGCGACCACCCAGGCAAAAGAAATCATGAGCGCGTTTGCGACACTTTTTCTCCGGCAGAGTCCGAATCTCGATATATACCAAGTGAAAATTCCGAACTGAAGCGATGAGTACACACAGAACAGAAACACGGCCGCCATGCTCGGGAGCAAGGGGATTTCACCGAACCTGTTGAGAGTCCCGACGAGCCAGTAAAGCGAGACGAGGTTCATGGATGTCCCGGATATCATGCCCAGTCGAAGTGACTGCGAAGCGCTTTTCCCCTGAAGCGCCAGAAGCATTGGGGCAAAGCATACCCAGCCCAGTACGCCGAGAGTGCTTGAAAAAAGGGATGCGGAAAAAAGCACCCCGGATCCTGCGGCCAGGATTTCGTTTCCGGTCGGTCTGGTTATCCGGATCGTTTTCATGCGTAGGAGCGAAACTGCGGGTTCAAAACGCTTCCTTGTGTCTGCGTAAAGATATGTATTTGAGCGCTCCGATAAGGATCAGTGCAAGTGCCATTACCTGCGCTACTGAAAGGCCGGATATCGGGCTTTCAGTGGTGTTTCTTATGAACTCGATAAAGAACCTTTCAAGGCCCGCGAGTCCCAGATATATGCTGGCGAGCCAGCCGACAGGCCTGTCCTTCTTCCTTATCTTCCACAGCACTAAGAACACAAGAGACATTATGATCGTTTCATAGATCTGAGTCGGATGAACCGCCTCAAGTGTCGGGGGGGAACCCTTTGGAAACGGCATCGCCCAGGGGAGTGTGGAGGCGATCCCGTAATCGTCTCCAACTAGAAGACAGCCGACCCTTCCAGTCGCGTAAGCTATTGCGAGAGCCGGGGCGGTGGCGTCAAGAACTTTCCAGAAACTTTCTTTATGCTTTTTTGTTAGTACGAAAAAGGCGAAGAGAGCCAGAAAAAATCCTCCGTAGAAGGTAAGTCCTCCCCTTAGAAGAAGGTAGTGCATGGGGTAGGAGATAAGGTCGCTTAGGGGAACGTTCTCGATCAGGAAAAGAAGCTTGGCCCCGAGTATGCCTCCCACAAGGCAGGCAAGAAAACCCTGTTCGTGAAGTCGCCTGGACATCCCTTTTCTTTCAAATTCCATCCCGGAAACCCAGAAAGCGACAAGAAAAGAGACGGCGACCATCGCCCCGAAGGATGTAATATGAAAATCGCCTATTCTGAGAAGTTCAGGGAACATTTATTTCTTCTCTTCTCCGGATTCAAGTTCTTTTTCCGCTTCGGAGTTTGACCTTACGAGAAGAAATATGGACAGAAAAAGTGCTATGCAGAGGATTATCTGAATCAGCAGGTTGGTTTCCATTTCCATGTTAAGGGACTTCCTCTTGGACACCCTCCTTAAAGTGCGTACTTGCTTAGTAAATACGAACGGGATGCTGCCGTGATTGCATTTTGGCTGGGCGATGGGAATTTTAACCAACAGTTAAGGAAAATAAAAGTGTCGTTGCGTGCTTGAATAACCCCCGCAAGCCGGTAAATTAGTCGGCTATTATGCTTCAGTCACCGGTACTGGTTTTGAACAGGTTTTTCGTCCCTGTCTCGGTAACGAGCTTGAAAAGGGCCTTTATCCTTCTTTACGGTGGTGCCGCAAAGGCTGTAAACAGGGAGTATGAGACCTTTGACTTCGATTCGTGGAAGGATATCCGTTCGGTCGACGCCGAAGACTGCGTAAGGACCGTTACCAGCGTTATAAAAGCTCCACGGGTGATAATTCTCGTTAGGTATGAGGGGTATCACAGAAAGCAACCTAAGTTCAACAGGATAAACATTTTCAGAAGGGACGCGGACACATGCCAGTACTGCGCGAAGGCTTTTCGGAAAAGAGATCTTACCCTTGACCATGTGATTCCGCGGTCAATGGGCGGAAGAAGTACCTGGGACAACATAGTGTGCTGTTGTGTTAAGTGCAACAGGAAAAAGGGAGGAAAGACTCCCGAGCAGGCGAACATGAGACTGCTCACCAAACCTGTGAAGCCCGTTGCCAGTATTTTTTCCAACCTCCATTTTAAAGCCGTGAGATATGAGGAGTGGGAGCCTTTTCTGAACTTTGTGGATATGTCTTACTGGAACGTCGAACTGACTGACTGAAGTTTTGTCTCAGGAAATGTCTTTGCCGCGAGATCATTGTCCGTTCGCGGCCTCGAGACCTGGAAAGAAAAAAAGATGAGATCAGCGCTTGCGGTTTTCTTTACGCTCTTGTTTATTCCCTGCTTGGCGACCGCGCAGATACAGCTTCCCCCGGTTGCTTCTCCGATAAAAAAAATACCGATCGCCGTTGCGGTGCTTAAAGCCAAGGGGGATTTGAGCGTGTACGGGAAGAATTTCACTGATGTCCTGAAGAATGATCTTACCAACGCGGCCCTTTTTGATGTCCGCCAGGTGAACATACTGTTTTCATCCTCTTTTGAGGATATAGATTTCGAATATTTAGATGCTCAGAAAACCAGGTATCTGGTGAGCGGAAATTTTGATGTTTCGCCTCGGGAGGTCTCTTACGATCTCATAGTTTATGATGTGCCCAGCAGGCAGGAGCGCATGAGAAGGAGATACGTGGCGTCTCCGCGCCACATAAGGAATGTGGTGCACAAATTTGCGGGTGAGCTCATGAGGGAGCTTACCGGCCTCGACGGCTTTTTTGACTCAGAGATAGTGTTTGTCAGAAGGGACGGTCATGGAAGTGATCTCTTTATCATGGATTACGACGGGCACAACGCAAAAAGGCTTACCAATCACGGATCTTCGGTTCTCTCTCCTGACTGTTCACCTGACGGAAGCCAAGTGGTCTTCACTTCCGACAGAAGCTGGGATCATGACGTCTACTTGCTGAATTTCAAAGCCACCCGCCTCCCCGCTGAGGGCAAGAGGATAACCCGGGGCATTCACCTCGACAATTCTCCGAGCTGGTCTCCAGACGGCAGCCGTGTGGCGTTTAGCCGTAACGGGGACATATACATAGCCTCGTCCTCAGGGGAAATACTTAAGCGACTTACCAAGTCTCCCGCCATAGATATCTCCCCGACTTGGTCTCCCGACAGCAGAAAAATTGCCTTTGTGTCGGATCGGGCGGGAGCGCCGAACATATACGTAATAAGCTCCGAGGGGGGTCGAGCGGTAAGAATTACCTCGGAGGGTTACAATACCGACCCGGTCTGGTCTCCAAGCCACTTAGTTAACCGTATAGCGTTTGTGAAAGTGAAAAAATCCGAGGCCGACATCTACTCCGTAGGACCTGACGGCCGGGGCCAGCAAAGGCTTACCTCTTCGGGAAGAAACGAGCATCCCTCGTGGTCTCCCGATGGTCACTACATCACTTTCTCTTCAAAGAGGCTGGGGAAAAGGCAGGTATACATCATGTACTTAAACGGTGAGAACAAGCTTCCGCTTTCCCGGGGCAAAAATGATTCGTTCTCCACTTGGTGCGTGAAGTAGCGGATGGGGAGGCTTTGCTCTTGAGACTTTTTATCGCGGCCTTTCTTCCCGAGGAAACAAAAGATGTGCTTTTTCGCTACGTCCAGTCGCTTAGGGGTTTTCTTCGAGGGGTAAGGTGGGAACCGAAGGAGAAACTTCACGTCACGCTCAGGTTTCTTGGAGATGTTGATGAATCGTGTCTTGAGGACATATCAGCCGATGTAGGTTCCGCGGTTTGCGGTTCGGGGAGTGTTGAGTCTGGATTTGACGATTTTTGCCTGTTTCCGGGCTCGAGAAATCCTAGAGTGTTGGCCTTGGGTCTTGTGAAAAACGAGCAGTTCCAGTCTCTTTTTGACAAAGTGCAGAGTGCGGTCCTGCAGAACGGGTTTGAGATGGAGAAAAGAAAATTCATCCCGCACGTGACTCTGGGCAGGATCAGAGGGGATTTCGAGGGAATCAGGAGGATTCCTCAACCGGACAAAACGGAGTTCTCCATTACAAGAGTCGGGCTTGTTCAAAGTGAGCTTGGATCCCGCTACACCAGCCTCAGGACATGGAATCTTCAGAGCGGCATTTGACAAAAGAATTTTCTAACAGGCAAAATAGTGCTTCCATAAAGTGCGGAGGACGTTATGCACGCTGTTATAAAGACCGGTGGAAAACAGTATATAGTCAAACCGGGCGACATTATTGATATAGAAAAAATCTCCGGCGAACCCGGCGAAGAAGTGAACTTTGAGGAAGTCCTGCTTGTGTCCGCTGACGGAGAGGACGTTAAGGTGGGTAGCCCTGTTGTTGAAAATGCCAGGGTTGAGGGTAGAATAGTAAAGCAGAAAAAGGGCGAGAAGATAGTAGTCTTCAAGTTCAAAAGAAGGAAAGGGTACAGAAAAAAGGCGGGCCATCGCCAAAACCTGACCAGCGTCGAGATTACGAGCATAAGCGCCTGATTCGCGGAGGCGAGTAAGCATGTCAACCAAAAAAGGTGGCGGAAGTTCCAAAAACGGAAGGGATTCCATAGGCAGAAGGCTTGGCGTAAAGAAATTCGGAGGCCAGCCGGTTGTCAAGGGGAACATAATAGTAAGGCAGCGTGGTACCAGCATTAAGCCTGGTCTGAACGTGGGGCTTGGAAAGGATTACACGATATTCGCAATGTCTGACGGGGTTGTGAAATTTCAGAAATCCGGAAAGGGCAGAACAAAGGTTTCCGTAGTTCCTGCCTGAGCGGTTCCCCGTAAAACTAGTTTTTTGTTTTTCTCCTATTATAATTACTGAATACTTTTACCGGCATGTTGTCCTTCTGGATAAGTTAGACGGAAATTTACCTTGAGTCCTTTGAAAAACCGGAAAAAATCTTTCAATCTAGTTCCATTCTTTCCCGTATTTATTTTCTGTCTTGTGCTTTCATTTCTGGCGGTTTTTGCGTTCCAGTATTTTTATTTCCCGGAGAGGTACGCCGACCTCATAGTTGAGGAGATGGAAGAAGTGTTCAGCGAGGAGGTTTTTTTCGCCGACCGCGCAAGAAGCATTCTTGATACGAGAAACAATGTCGGGTACGTAAGGCTGCTTGATCATAACGGGGTGCTTGAGAAGAGTTTCGGTTTTCAGGATGACAAGGGGTTTGAGAAGCTCACCCTCAAGGGACCTGAGGGAAAGACTGTCCTTTTGGGTCTGAGAAGTTCTGTTGGGGAAAGCTTCCACCTTGACGCTTTGCTCTGGAGCCTCATTTTCGCTTCCCTGATGGCAGTTGTTTTTACTTCCCTGATACGTTTTATAAGTGATCGGGCATTCCGGTTCATGGGGGAATTCTCTGAGGCTGTAGGTTCTGTTGCCAGCGGAGATTACTCGGTCCGCCTGGATGGGCGGTCTTCGCTCATTGCGGGGGCAGGGGTTCAGTGGCTCTGCCGTGAATTCAACGAAATGGTCTCTTCGCTTGAAGGCGGGTCGGCCGACCGGGACGACACGGAGGATCTGGAAGATGCGGACTTTGACCGTTCGGATGAACTGCCGACGGATTTCCGGCCGAAGATAGTCTTAAGAGAGGAGCAATCTTCTGATGTTTCTTCATTTCGGGCTCCCCAAGATTCGTTTGATGAGGGTCTGGTGGAAATCGTGCATGTTGAAGAAGAGGATGCCGAACCTGAACAAGATGCTCCCTCCGCCGTTACCGAGGTTGCGGATTCCGAGGGGAAGAAGACAGATATCAGCATACTCGTCGTAAAGATCGCGGATTTTGAAACGCTGATTGAAGATGTTTCGCCATCCAGCGTCAACTCTCTTACGGCCTATTACAGAAAGTCCGTTTCAACCACTATAGGCTCCTTCGGAGGAACCGTGGAGGCCATACTTCGCGATGAGGTGGTGGCTTTTTTCACCAACCCCGGTCCCGGACCCGCTGCAAAGCTCAATTGCGTGTGCTGCGCGGTTGAGATAATGCAGCTTTTCGCCGGGGTGGTCGATGGTCAGAAAGTCTCTGCCCGGTCGGATATAAAGCTCAAGATGGGCATTTCCTCGGCTGATTTGCCGGTGTCAGATGAATCGGACGTTTTCGCGCTTGCGAAACCCTTTGTGGACGAGGCCAAGGCTCTTTGCGATGGAGCGAGGGTTTGGAGCGTATTTGTTACGACCGGTTTCCGCGAGGGCGCAAGCGATTATCTCGAAGTGAGACGTGAAAAGGTCGATGGGAACTTCTGTTACGCCGTTACCGGGGTTGAGGAAGAAGCATTGCAGCGGGCCGGAAGATAGAGCTCTCTCCTTGCTTTGCTCCGCTCTTTCAATTCAGTTTTCTACCATTCCTGTTATATTTCCTCATCCGGGCTGGAAACCGGCTTCTTAGCCAATAACGGTTCACCGTACTGTATGCTTGGGATTTTTGTCAGATGAAAGGACGCGAGGTTAGAAGAGAATTTATCGAGTATTTCTCCGAAAGGGGACACGAACCGGTGCGCAGTTCCATTCTTATACCGGAGAACGATCCTACCCTCCTTTTTACCAACGCCGGGATGGTTCAGTTCAAAAATGTTTTCACTGGGAATGAGACCAGGGATTTCAAAAGAGCGGTTTCTTCCCAGAAGTGTCTCAGAGCCGGGGGAAAGCACAACGATCTTGACAACGTCGGGTATACGGCGAGACACCACACTTTTTTTGAAATGCTTGGGAATTTCTCCTTTGGGGACTACTTCAAGGAAGGAGCCATCAATTATGGATGGGATCTTATTACCAATGTTTACGGGCTTCCCAAGGGAAAACTCTGGATCACCGTCTATAAAGACGACGACGAGGCTTTTGAGATCTGGAACAAAGATATCGGTGTTGCCAAGAAAAGGATCGTGAGGATGGGGGAGAAAGACAATTTCTGGTCAATGGGGGATACGGGTCCGTGCGGTCCGTGTTCCGAGATACTGATAGACCAGGGGGAATCGCTTGGCTGCGGGAAAGCGGGGTGCGCCGTCGGATGCGAGTGCGATCGTTACCTTGAGCTCTGGAATCTTGTGTTCATGCAGTTTGAGAGAAATCAAAAGGGAGAGATGACACCTCTTCCTCGTCCCAGCATCGATACGGGGCTTGGGCTTGAAAGACTTGCAGCGGTTCTTCAGGGAGTGCGGAGCAACTATGAGACCGACCTTCTAAGAGGAATAATAAGCAAGATAGAGGAGCTTTCCGGAAGAGATTATTCCACCGACCGCTCGACCGAGGTTGCGATGAGGGTTATGGCGGATCACTCAAGAGCGCTTGCCTTTCTCATCTCGGACGGAGTATTCCCGTCAAACGAAGGTAGGGGATACGTCCTTAGGAGAATACTCAGGAGAGCTGTTCGCCACTCCAAGTTTCTGGGAATAGACGAACCCTTTATCTACAGGGTCCTGCCCGCGGTTGAGGGGATCATGGCGGATGCCTACCCTGAGATCAGGGAAAAGGGGGACTTTGTATCCCAGGTTGTAAAAAGCGAGGAGGAGAGATTCCTCGAGACGGTGGACAGAGGACTTGAACTTCTTAACCAGGAAATCGCAAAGCTCGGGAAAAAGAAGAAGCTCCCTGGCAAGGTGGTTTTCAGTCTCTACGATACATACGGGTTCCCGGTCGACCTAACCGAAGACATAACCAGAACCGAGGGTATAGATATTGACCTCCCGGGCTTTGAGAAGGAAATGGAGAGACAGAGAACCAAGTCAAGAAAAGCCCGCGGCGGCGGAGAAACCGACCTTACATCTGTTCTGCTTGAGCTCGCCGGAGAGATGACAACAGAATTTGTTGGCTACAAGACCCTCTCTTCCGAAGGCGCGGTTACTGGGATAATAAGCCAGGGAGAAATTTCCGATACAGCTTGGGAAAGTCAGGAAGCCCAGATAATTACCGATATCACTCCTTTTTACGGGGAATCGGGCGGACAGACCGGGGACAGGGGCGAAATTGCCGGGCCAGGATTCCACGCGAAGGTCCTCGATACGAGAAAGCTCACCCCCACGTTTTTCATTCACAATGTCATTGTCGAGAAGGGAAATGCGCAGGTCGGCGACACGGTACACATGGAGGTTGACCCCGTGTTCAGACAGGGGGTTACGGCTCACCATACCTCAACACATGTGCTTCACGCCGTTTTAAAGGAAGTCCTCGGCAATCACGTCAATCAGGCAGGATCGTTCGTCGGGCCCGACAGGCTCAGGTTTGATTTCAGCCACTATTCCTCGATCGAGAAACAGCAGCTCGATTCCATAGAACAGATCATCAACGAGAGAATAAGGCGTGACGACGAGGTCGTGACAAAAGAAGACGTTTCGTACGACGAAGCCATAAAGGACGGGGCCACCGCTATATTCGAAGAGAAATACGGCGACAGGGTAAGGGTGGTAATGATAGGGGACTACAGCAAGGAGCTTTGCGGCGGCACCCATGTCAGGGCTTCGGGCGAGATAGGCATGGTGAAGATAGTGTCTGAGAGCGCGTCTTCCGCGGGAGTGAGGAGGATCGAGGCCGTAAGCGGTCAGGCGGCATGGAATTACATGAAAGGGCAGGAAGATATCCTGAACGAATTCTCCGCCAGCCTTAACGCCCCCCGCTCCGAACTTCTTTCTAGGCTTGCAGGAGTGATTGATGAAAACGCCCGACTCCAAGCGGAAATCGAATCTTCCAGGGCGAAGACTCTTGTAGAAACGGCCTCCGGGCTGATTGACAAAGTTGAGGATGTGGGAGGAGTTAATCTCCTTCGGGTCAAAGTTTCTGTTTCGAAACCTGCGGAACTGCGTTCTCTTTGGGATTACCTGAAGGGGAAAATGAATAACGGCATCGCTGTGCTTGTCGCTGAGAACAGAGGCCGGGTTTTTATTCTTGTGGGTATTACCAAGGACCTTGTCGGCAGTTATCACGCTGGAAAAATCGTAAAGGAGCTTGCCGGGATTGTCGGCGGAAAAGGGGGCGGAGGTGCCGAGATGGCGCAGGCGGGCGGAAATATGCCTGAAAACATACCGAAGATGCTTGGCCACTTGGGAAACCTCATATGAAAAGAAATTCCAGACAGTGACGCTTGCCTTGCCAAGATTATGGAGTTCTACTCCAAGAGTCATCCTGTCTGTAAGAAGTGCGGCAGAGAGACTCCTTAGTCATCATTTAGCACCAATCCCTCTTTTTTAAGAAGTTGTTCAAGGAGAGTTTCAACTCTTGCCATGCGTTCTCGAAGATCGGTTACATCCCTACGGACTTCCCTGACATCTTCTTTTATACCGCGAATATCCGCAGCATTCCA
>JAPOYE010000051.1 GCA_026706695.1 Candidatus Dadabacteria bacterium
GTGGGGAACAAGCAAGAACAAGAAGCTGACAGATTTGCCAGCAATTTATTGATTCCAAGAAAGCAAGCAAAAGTCCTCAGTTCTCTTGCACAAACCGGAGTAGCCGTAAGAATTTTTGCTGAAAATATCGGCGTGGCGCCCGGTATTGTCGTTGGTCGGATGCAACACGAAGGGTACTTGCCCAGAAGTCACCTCAACAATTTGAAAGTGCGTTACACATGGGAAACTGAGCGAAATTAGTAGAATAACTCAATCATCACAGAGAGGTGAAGCCCTTCCCGTTGTTTATACGTACCTCTTGCTTTTCAACTATTCTTTTTTTTGAATATACAGAAAATATCTTACGTTACATCAGATAAGACGAGGACATATAAAAACGCTACAATGAACATACATCGTGTCGCTAACTTTCCCTTCTTCAGTAAAATATGGAGCTTTTGCATAACCTTCACTTTTAGTTAGATTTTTCGGGAAAAATTCCTTGGAGCCGAGATGAATTTTAAAAACTACGACACGGAAGGCTTTTACGACGAGGTATTCAAGGATAACGCCACCCCGCATGAGTGGACCCGCTTTTTAACCGACAGGATAGAAAGCCTCTCAGACGGAGAGCTGATCGAGCGGCAGAAAGCGGCCGAGATGAACCTGTTCGAGATGGGGGTCACCTTCACCCTCTACTCGGAAAAAAAGAAGAGTTCCGAGGAGAACATTTTCCCCTTCGACATAATTCCGAGAATAGTGTCAGCCGAGGACTGGGAGCTCATAGAAAGGGGCCTCAAGCAGAGAATCCACGCGCTTAACCTATTCATAGACGACATATACAACGACCGGAAGATTCTGAGGGACAAGGTAGTTCCCAAGGAACTCATCCTCTCAAGCAGGGAGTTTCGCCTTGACTGCGTCGGTTTTTCCCCGCCGAAGAATATCTGGTGCCACATCACGGGAACGGACCTCATAAGACATTCGGACGGAAACTTCTACATCCTCGAAGACAACCTGCGCTCCCCCTCCGGCGTTTCCTACGTGCTTGAGAACCGCGAACTTCTGAAGCGCACGTTTCCCAAGGTATTCGGCACCGTCGAGATAATGCCCATAAGCGATTACGGACTCCATCTCCATGACACCCTCCAGTACCTGCTATCTGACAGAACGGCTAACCCCAAGGTGGTGCTTCTCACCCCGGGGATCTATAACTCGGCCTACTTCGAGCACTCGTTTCTGGCAAAAGAGATGGGAATAGAGCTTGTCGAGGGAAGGGATCTCGTCGTGGTAGAGAACTTCGTTTACCTAAAGACCACTAAGGGACTTGAGAAAGTGGATGTCATATACAGAAGGATAGACGACAACTTCCTTGATCCTCAGGTGTTCCGCCCGGATTCAGTACTTGGAGTTCCAGGGCTTTTCAGCGCGTACAAGGCCGGAAACGTCGCCATAGCCAACGCCCCAGGAGGAGGAGTGGCCGACGACAAGATAATATACGCCTACGTTGAGAAGATAATAAAGTATTACCTAGGAGAAGATCCCATAATCTCGAACGTGCCAACGTATATCTGCGAGGAGGATGAGGCCAGAAAATACGTACTCGACAATATAGAGAAGCTGGTCGTAAAGCCCGCGAATGAATCCGGAGGATACGGGATAGTGTTCGGACCCAAAGCGATGAAAGAGGAGCTGGCCCAAGCCAAAAGAGATATAAAAGCGGATCCCAGAAACTACATAGCCCAGAAGACTATGTCCCTCTCCCGTGCTCCCGTGATAGTGGACGATCACTTCGAGGGACGCCATGTCGATCTGAGACCCTTCATTCTTTACGGAAAAGAAATATTCGTCCTGCCCGGAGGCCTGACCAGGGTGGCGTTGCGCAAAGGTTCAATGATAGTTAATTCGTCCCAGGGAGGCGGAAGCAAAGACACTTGGGTGCTTGCTCCCGCAAAGAACGCCGGGGGCAAAGGAGGCAGAAAATCCTAAGTCGCGTCGCAGAGTCTATATACTGGATGAGCCGCTACGCCGAGCGCGCAGGGAACACCGCGAGGCTTATAAGCGTAAACCTAGGCCTCGCCATTGACACCCATGACTCCGTTGAGCAGGAATGGGACCCCATAGTAAAGGTGACGGGAGACATGGAGCTTTTCAGAAGCCTTTATGACGGCACGACCCGGGAAAACGTAATAAACTTCATGGTACTTGACCGCAACAACCCGAACTCGATCATCTCCTGCGTTAACTGCGCCCGTGAGAACGCAAGTTCCGTTAGGGAGATAATCTCCTCTGAGATGTGGCTTCTAATAAACCGCTTCTACCACAGGCTGAACAGCGACGAAGCCAAGCAGAAGCTGCTCGACAACCCCGGAAAGTTCTGCGAAGTGGCAAAAGTGCAGAGCCTTCTTTTTCACGGATCCGGGTACATAAGCATATCCCACGGCGAGGCGTGGCATTTCTCGGAACTTGGAAAGCAGATGGAACGGGCCGACAACACTTCCAGGATACTCGACGTCAAGTACTACACTCTGCTTCCCAAGGCGGAACTCGTGGGAACGTCGATAGACAACATGCAGTGGATAGCCCTTCTTAAATCGACAAGCGCCCTTGAGACCTACAAGGCGAAGCACCAGCAGATATCAATAGGCAACGTGCTCGATTTTCTCATCCTTGATAACCAGTTTCCCCGCTCGATAATCTACTGCGTCGAACGGGCTGACGAATCGCTTCACTGCATATCCAACAGCCCGGCCGGCTCCTACAACAACGAAACCGAAAAAGAGATGGGAAGGCTTCTATCGGATCTTCGGTTCATAAGCGTCGGGGAGATAATACATCGCGGAATGCACGAGTACCTAAGCAGTTTCCAGTCCCGCATAAACGAGGTCGGAAACCGCGTATACGACGATTACTTCGGCTACAGCTTAACAGACAACATCCTTCGGGACTTTGACGATATCTGAGAGGGAGAAAACAGATGACTTTTTGCGTGGGGATGAGACTCAAAGAAGGGATAATCGGTCTTGCCGACAATCTCATAATAACGGGAAACGAGGCCATACGGGCAAAGAAGGTCACCGCCCACAGGGCCGGGGACAACTCCTTTTTCCTTATGACTTCGGGGCTTCGCTCCGCGAGGGACAAGACTATCACCTATCTTGACGAGGCGCTTGATCACTCTCAGGAATCCCTTGACCGCCTCTACAAGGCAGTGAACATTTTCTCAAGGGAGCTTCGGAGGGTGAAAGAGGAAGACGGAGAGGCGCTTTCCGAATCGGGATTTGCCTTCAACATGTACTCCATAATAGGAGGGCAGTTCGAAAACGATCCCGAGCCCCAGCTTTTCCTCGTCTATCCCCAAGGGAACTGGATCAACGTGGGGACCACCTCCCCCTACGTTATAATAGGCGAGTCGAAATACGGAAAACCGATAATAAAAAGAACCCTTACCTACGATACCAGCTTCGATGTCGCGCTTCGCATCGCATACCTTGCGTTTGATTCAAGCCGCATAAACGCCATAGACGTTGATTTTCCGATAGACATCATAGTCTACAGAAGCAATTCATTTTCCCTCGAGCAGTACAGGTTCAACGAAAACGAGCTGGCGGACATATCCGATTGGTGGCAGGAGAGGCTCAGAAAATCGGCCGAGGAAGTGCCCGCCGAATGGGTAAGAAAAATCCTTAACAGAAGCCCGAAAAGTGCTGCTTAGCATAGATCACAACACAACTTACTCCTACGGGAAAAAAGTGGTCCTGGCCCCTCATACCGTGAGGCTTTGCCCGAGAAACGGCGGGGGGCAGATGACCCATATGTTTTCGCTCAGGACAGATCCCCCCGAAGCGGGAAGAAGCGTGAACTCGGATCTCGACGGAAACACTACCGTTACCCTGTGGTTTATGGGCGAGTTCAACAGTCTTACAATCGATACCAGCTGCGTCGTCGAGACGCTTCGGGAAAACCCTTTTGATTTCATAGTTTCCGACGTAAGGTTCCTTGATCTGCCGATGGAATACCCACGCGAGCAGAAGGCAGCCCTTCGCCCGTACCTGGCGGTAAGCAAAAAAACGGCCCTGGCAGTCTCGCCGCTTCGTGAAACGATTCTCTCGCAGACCATGGGAAAAACCACGGATTTTATTCTCTCGCTCTGCGAGCACATACACGATAACTTTCCCCATATGGTGAGAGAGCAGGGCGGACCCTGGTCCGCGGAGAGGACCCTCAGGGAAAAAAAGGGGTCCTGCAGGGACCTCGTGGAGCTTTTCGCGGCCGTCTGCCGCTCGGTGGGTCTTGCGTGCAGGCACGTAAGCGGCTATGCGCTCAGCGCAAGAAGAAAAAAAGGAGACGAGCTTCACGCCTGGGCCGAGGTCTACATACCGGGCGGAGGATGGAGAGGCTATGATCCCTCTTCGGGTCTCGCAGTCTCAGACCGTCACGTCGCAGTCGCAAGCGGTCCCACCCACGGCCTCATCGCCCCCGTTTCAGGAAGTTTCTATGGGGAGGGAGCCGAAGTCGAGCTCCGGTTCCGTGTAAGGGTAAAAAAGACGGGGAAGCGGGAAAAAAAAGCCCTGGGACTTCTCTAGAGGACAGGATGAACTTCAACAGAGAATTAGTCTGTCTTTACTGTCCACTCCACATGAACAGTGCACGCAGAGAGCAATATCTGCCTCACTGTTATTTTTGAATCCGATCTATCAAGAGAAACCCGTGCTGCAACAGCGTGTTCTTGGTATGGACAGTCAACTACTGGCCCATCAGAGTTGAATGCGGCAACAGAAACCTTCTGTAGCGATGAGAATATAGCCGTCGGAATTTCAACGAGTTGATACATTGACGGGATGCTAGGCCCTTTACGAAACGCGCGCAACATCATAATTGAATCTACCGCTTCCTGATACTCACGGAACAGGGCAAGCGTTCTTTTCCTACGTTCTCTTGCTGTACGCATATCCTGTATCCATGCCGCTTCGGTCAGCTTTGAGATGTGCACTGAGGTACGAGAAAGTTTTTGGGCAGCAGTAGATTTCAGTGAAAGCTTCTGCACCGGAAGGCGGCTGTTCTTAATTTCAATGTCGACAAACCTCTCGGTCTCTGAAAGATAATCTCCTACCTTCCAGCCTGAAGATTCACAAGCATTGCGGAAAACTGCTTCGAAACTCTTTTGAGCAAGAGGTTCCTTGGTAGTTCCATGATGAACAGATAATGCTAGGCCGAAATACTCAATCCATTCAGCAGGCAACCAAGTACCCTGCTGATTCACTGTCGCCTGCGGAGGTTCAGACAAAGAATCCACAATTCTAGAAACGAACAGGACCGCTGTTGGCGATAGTGATTCGAGCTTTTTTTTGAGTTCAGCGAGTGTCACCAATTTCCGAGCCTGCGTTCTATCAGATCAATAAAGGTTGGTTTTAATTCAATTCCAGCCCATTGCCTCCCCAGATTCTGCGCGGCCAGCAAGGTTGTACCTGAACCTGCATAAGGATCCAGCACAAAATCACCAATTCTGCTTGTAATCTGCACGCAACGTTGTGCCAGAGCCACTGGCATTACCGCTGGATGGCTGTCTGCATCTCCATTATTTTTCCTTTGAGGGTCCGTAGGTATATCCCATGTTGTCCGCAGTCGACGGCCATTTATTCCACGAACCGCATCTATGTCGTAATAGTAGTCCTGGTTCTTTGAAAGCAGAAAAATGGCTTCATGAGCTTTTGTAGGGCGGTCGCGGACAGATTCAGGATAAGCATTTGGCTTATTCCAGATGACTTCGGATCGCAACCACCAGCCAGCATCCTGAAGAGCAAAAGCCAATCTCCAAGGAAGTCCAATCAGGTCCTTCGGCTTTAATCCGTCTGGAGTTGCAGGACGCACAGACATCGCACGTGCCCAACTTTTTCTGTCTGGAGCACGATATCGTCGATTCCCAGACGTGTAAGCATCTCCAATATTTAGCCAGACGGTTCCGTCTTTTTTGAGAATCCGTCGAATTTCGTCAAAAGTTTTCACTATTCTGTTGATGTAATCCTCAAGAGTTTCGTCGCATCCAGTCTGTTGATCGACATCATAATCTCGAAGGGACCAGTATGGTGGTGACGTTACTACCGTCTGAATACTTTCATACGGCAACAGTCTCAACGCATCTTTTGCGTCACCCTGGATAAGCACCGATTGAGAAAGCCTATCTACCGGCTCGCTAGTTACTCTAATCAAACGAAAATTTTTTGAGCTTGAAGAAGTTTTGTTACCATGCTGACCGGCAGAAGCATCCACTCCGCCGGAGTTGTCGTCTATAAGTACAAGCTGTATATGGTCGTCGCTCATTGCGTTGAACCCAGATAATGGCGTCTGCAGACCAGCAAAGATTTGATACTGTTCATTACTCAACTTTGGTGATTGAGTTTTTGGATCTGCACAAACTTACCCTCTGTTGAGTATTCTAACGAATAAAGGTGTTTAATCCCAATTTCATTCAGCAAAATTGCATATTATTCCGCGGCGCTTCTCTGATGAAACTTTATAGAGGCCGATCCGGTGCTTCGGCAATGACTTCGGCATGAACAAAAGATAGCAATATTAAGGACAAAAACTTCCACGGTGAACACCCTTTGAAAAGTCGTGCAATTCCGATTTAATTCATGCTATAATAGAAATTTTAGAGAAAGGCCAAAAAAAACCACCGGGCAGTGTTGGCAAACTGCAGTTCATGCTATCGAAAAAAAGTGGGGAAGAGATCTCAATGGTTCGCAGAAAATTTAAATCCAGGTTAAAGGCACTCTTAGGCACTTTCGCTGTGGGCGCGGTTCTTACTCTTGTAAGCGGCGTCTCGGCAAACGCCCAAGACGCGTTCGGCGTAAGCAGCGTCCTGCTTGAGAAGATCACAGTCACGGCGCGGAAACGGGAAGAGCCGATTCAGAACGTTCCGCTCTCGGTAACGCATTTCAGCTCCGAAGAGATTGACGCCCTTAAGGTAAGGAACCTTGAAAGTCTCGCTGTAAAGATGCCCAACGTCGCGCTTGACGATATCGGCACCGTTGGAGGAATCGCCAACTTTTCCATTCGCGGACTCGGGATAAACAGTTCCATACCGTCCGTTGACCCGACCGTGGGAGTGTTCGTCGACGGCGTGTATTTCGGGGCCAACATGGGCGGCGCCCTGTTCGACACGCTTGATATCGAGAGCATCGAGGTGCTTAGGGGTCCGCAGGGAACGCTTTTCGGGCGTAATGTGACCGGGGGCGCGATACTCATCAACACGAAGAAACCCGGAGACACTCTGGAGACGTCCTTTCGCACCTCTTTTGAGGGGGGAGGAGAGAGTCTCAACAGCTACTACATGGGCACGGTGGGAGGCCCTCTGGGCGAAACCCTTAGCGCCAGGATAACCGCGTACACAAACCAGGATAACGGCTGGTTCAAGAACCTCCACACCGGCAAAGCTTTCGGAGATTTAGACGTCCGAATGGTACGGCCGGTGCTCGTCTGGGAACCCACAGACGACCTGAGCCTGGTACTCCGATACCAGTACGATAGCATCGACGGCGACGGCCCCGCGGCACAGAACCACACAAACGGATTCGGCGCCCCAAACTCGGCGGCCAACTTTGACCGCGAGAGCCACGACTTCAGCATCAATAATGAAGGTAAAAGAGAAAACGAAGCTCATTTTTTCGCCGCCCAGATGGACTGGGACGTGGGTTTCGGCAACGGCACGATAACAAACATTTTCGGCTGGCGCGATTCAGAAACCTCCTCGGCAGTTGATCTCGACGCCTCGCCGCTTGAACTCATGAGTGCGCAGGCATGGAGCAATTACAGACAGTGGAGCAACGAACTGCGTTACACGGGCAGGTTTTTTGAAAGACTCAATGCAACTACGGGAGCCTACTACTTTAGCAACAAGATCAACTACCACGAGCACCGTTCTCTGCTTACCGACGCTATTGCGGCATCGGGTCTTCCCTTCCCGCCGGGGACGGACGTGTCCCAGTTCGGAGGCGGAAACTACGATGTTGAAACTCTGGGCCTCTTCCTCTCTCTGGACTATGATCTCACAAGCCAGCTGACGCTCACCGCGGGTACGCGATACACGCGTGACAAAAGAGAGGGCGAAATAGCCTTGATTCCCACCAGCAGTCCCCTCGCGCCTATACCATCCTGCAATATCGTTGAAGGCCCCGCCTGCGAGTTTGATTTTATAGATGAGGAGACATGGCACAGCTGGTCACCCAAGCTCGGCGCCACTTATTACATAAGCGGCGAAGCCAACGTTTACGGACACTGGACCAGAGGATTTCGCTCCGGAGGCTATAACCTTCGCAACCTTTCGCCTGAGCACTCTCCGGGACCGTATGATGAAGAGAAGATCGACAGCTTCGAGGTCGGATTCAAGGTCACAAAAGACCGCGGCCGTCTATACGGAGCAGCCTTCTACAACATGATTGATGACACGCAAAGGGAAATTAATTTTCCCGATCCAGTACTCGGTATAGTTCAGTTGATCGACAACACCGCCGATGTCGAGACCTACGGTTTTGAGCTTGACGGCCTGTTCGCCATTGCGGAGAACCTGTTCCTGACCGGTTCCGTGGGATACATAAACCCTGAGTACACCAAAGTAAAACACGACCTCAATCGAGACGAGACTCTTGACGTAAAAGATCTAGCTTTAGAGCTTCCCCGCGCCGCAAAGTGGACTTACAGCGTGGGACTCACCCACGACACGGGAGCGACCAGTTGGGGGCGGATGACGTCCCGAATAAGCTACGCCTATCGTGACAAGTCATACTTCACCGATGACAACAGGGGCTATATCCTGGAGCAGAACATACTTGACGCCGGGATTGACATCATTCCCGCAAACGGCCGGTTCTCAATCGGCCTTTACGGCAAGAACCTGCTTAACGAAGTCAAGCACGGAGGCGACAGCCAGTTGCCCACCACGTTGGGCGCACCCCCGCTGGCGGCACCTCTTGGCGGCACATTCTCGCCGCTTGCAAAAGGCAGGATCTTCGGAGTTCAGCTGACCTACCGGCACAAGAGCTGACGGACCGGCAATTGTGCCCCAGGACGGTTATGAGTAGTCGCAGTCGCGGTGGCTGAAACGAGAATTCCCAAGCGGAAATCCCTTCTCCATCCCTGAGGCGTTTTTGCGTCCTTAGGAGATTTTTTGATCCCGGATACTGCTGTTTTCTTTTCAGCCCCGAAACCCAAATTCTCATATATGATTATCCTTGAGTGTTGTAATAAAAACCCCGGTTGCTATATAATGTTTTTTTTCGCAGAAAGGAGTTTTTCATGAACAGTTCAGCCCAGAGGGCGGAAATACTGGTCGAAGCCCTGCCCTACATAGAGGCGTTTCACGGCAAAACCGTCGTGGTCAAATACGGCGGAAGCTTAGCCAAGACGGATCTTTCAAATTTCGTGCGCGACCTAGTACTGATGAAATACGTCGGGATAAAACCGGTAGTAGTGCACGGAGGAGGACTCCAGATCCAGGAGTATCTCGACACTATGGGAATAAAATCCGACTTCATAGCCGGGCTCCGCGTTACCAACAAAGAGGTAATGGAAGTGGTCGAGATGGTGCTTGTCGGAAAGATAAACCAGCAGATCGTAACGTCGATAAACCGCCACCAGATGGAAACGGTGGGGCTCTCGGGCAAGGAAGGAAAGCTTATAAAAGCTAAAAAGTTCGACCTTCACGAATTCGCCGCCAAACACCGTATAGATATTGCCGAGGACGCAGACCTCGGCTACGTGGGCGAGGTTCAGGAAGTAAACCCCGAGGTAATCAGGGTGCTTGAAGGCAAAAATATCATTCCGATTATAGCCCCCATAGGGCTGGGGGAGGACGGAACCACCTACAACATAAATGCGGACCACGTGGCGGGGAAAATAGCGGGAGCGCTTCGTGCTGCAAAGCTCATACTGCTAACCAACGTTGACGGCATCCTAGACAAGAAAGAAAAGCTCATATCCTCCGTGACTAAAAAGCAGGTTGAGAAACTTATCAGGAACGGGACGATAAACAGCGGAATGATCCCCAAGGTGATGTGCGCGCTTGAGGCTCTGGAAGAAGGGGTCAGCAAGGTACACATAATAAACGGGGGAGTAAAAAGGGCTCTCATACTCGAGCTTCTTACCGATCTGGGAATAGGGACGGAGATAACCCTTTGAGGTCAGGGAAAATGGAAGACCCGCGGGGAAAATATCTGATGGAGACCTACAGCCGTCTTCCCATAACGATGCGGAAGGGAAGCGGTTCGTGGCTCTGGGATACGGAAGGGAAAAAGTATCTTGACTACACGACCGGGATAGCCGTTAACAATCTCGGGCACTGTCACCCTAGTATCACGGACGCCATAACATCCCAAGCTGCCACTCTGATTCACACCTCAAACCTCTTTAACATAGAAAACCAGAATGCACTCTCCGAGATGCTCGTTTCAAACTCGTTTGCGGACAAGGTGTTTTTCTGTAACAGCGGAACCGAAGCCGTTGAAGGCTCGATAAAGCTCGCCAGGAAATGGGGAGCGCAAAACGGCGGAAAATTTGGGGTCATTTCAACCGAAGGAGCTTTTCACGGAAGGACTTTCGGGGCGCTTAGCGCCACGGAATCTGAAAAATACAGGGAGGGGTTTTCCCCTTTCCTTGAAGGATTCCACTTCGCTCCCTACGGGGACCCCGAGGCGATAGCCCGCCTGGCCTCGGAGACAAACCCCTGCGCGGTCATTCTCGAACCGGTGCAGGGAGAAAACGGGGTCATCGTTCCGCCCCCCGGGTACCTAAAGCAGGTAGAGGAGATCTGCGGGAAAAGCGACATGCTGCTCATACTTGATGAGATCCAGGTCGGGATGGGAAGGACGGGAAGACTGTTTGCCTACGAGCACGAGGACGTAAGGCCCGACATAGTGGCACTCGCAAAGGCTCTCGGCGGCGGGGTGCCGTGCGGAGCGGTTCTGGCTAGGGAGGACGTGGCGAAGCACTTCACTCCCGGGGCCCACGGAAGCACTTTCGGTGGAAATCCCCTGGCCGCGGGGGCGGCCTGCGCCGCGATCGAAACGATACTTCGGGAAAACCTGCCCGAAAGAGCGGGAGAGCTCGGAGACTATTTTCTTGGCAAGCTTGAAGATGTCCGGAAAAAATATTCCGAGCATATAACAGAGGTAAGGGGAAAGGGGCTTATAATCGGGGTTGAGTTCTCAGACGGGACCTTCGCCCGGGACTGTTTTTCGGTCTCAGTTCAAAACGGGCTTCTAGTTATACTTACCGTCGAGCGCGTGTTTCGGATTCTTCCTCCGCTTAACACAAACAAAGAAGAAATTGACTTTGCCGTCGATGTCATAACGAAATCCATCGAGGAGGTGGTTTCTAGTGGGTAGGAATCTTCTTGCCGTCTCAGACCTTGAAAAAAGCGAGATCAGGGAAATAATCCGCCGCTCCGGCGAACTAAAGGAACTGAAAAAACAGGGCGAGAGCCCGAGAAGCCTCGCGGGCATGTCAGTGGGTCTTCTTTTTGAAAAACAGTCGACCAGAACGAGGCTTTCCTTCGAAGCGGGCCTTTTCGACTTGGGCGCCCAGGGGATTTACATGAATCCGGCGGATACCCAGCTCGGAAGGGGGGAAACCATAGCCGACACGGCGAAGATTCTCTCCTCCTACCTTGACGGGATAATAATAAGGACGTACGGACAGGAAAAAGCCCTCGAGCTCGCAGAGAACTCGACAGTCCCCGTGATAAACGCCCTTACCGACCTTGAACATCCAACGCAGATAATTTCCGATCTTTTTTCAATCTCGGAGCAGGGAATAAATCCCGAGAAGTTCAAGCTTGCCTTTCTCGGCGACGGAAACAATATAGCCAATTCCTTCGTGGCCGCCTCCGCGATAATGGGCTTTGACCTTTCGCTTGCGGTTCCCCCGGGATATGAGCCCAACCCGGCGATTATGGGCGAGGCCTCAGAACAAGGAAACTCGGAAATCGAAGTCACCCACGACCCCGCCTCCGCGGTAAGGGACGCTGACGTGATCTACACCGACGTCTGGGTAAGCATGGGTGAAGAGGGAAAAGGCATCGAGATCTTCAGGCCCTTTCAGGTAAACGAGAAACTTCTTTCCTCCTGCCGCAAAAAGCCCCTGATAATGCACTGTCTTCCGGCTCACAGGGGAGAAGAGATAACCGCAGGAGTAATGGACAGTTCCAGCTGCATCGCCTTCACTCAGGCCGAAAACAAGCTTCACGCAGGAAAAGCCATACTTGAATTCTGCCTTCTTGATTACCTCGCATCTTAAAACCCCGGCACTTTCGTTCAGCAGGAAAAAGACGGATTCGCTGTCCGGTTAGCGCAGAAACTCCTTTACGTTGCGCGCGGCTTGTTTCGTCATGCCCTTTATGGAGGCGAGTTCCTCGGCTGTGGCCCCTTTTATCTTCTCCACGCTCCCGAAGTGATTAAGAAGCAGGAGTTTCCTCTTTTTTCCTATGCCCGGAACGCCGTCCATCTGAGAAGCCAGGGTCTTGCCTTTCCTTAATTCCCTGTGATAGGTGATCGCGAAGCGGTGTGCTTCGTCCCTTACCCTCATCAGGAAGTAAACGCCCTTTTTGTTTGACAAAAAATCGCAAGGTTCGCCCTTTCCATGCACGTAAATCCTGTCGATCCCGCCCCGGCCCTCGGTTTTCGCTATCGAGGCGAGATCAAGCTCGTTTTCCACGCCGCAGTCTCGAAGCGCCGCGTAGGCGGCATTGAGCTGTCCCTTCCCCCCGTCTATAAGCATGAGATCCGGAAGATCCCAGTTATCATCTCCTACCCGAAGAGCCCTCCTGTAAACGACCTCGTACATCGACCGGAAATCATCCTGGCCCGAGGTGGCCGTGATCCTGTACCTTCTGTACCTGTCCCGCTCAGGCTTCGCGTTTCGGAACCTCACGAGCGAAGCGACCGTCTGGTGCCCCTGGATGTTCGATATGTCGAAGCACTCTATGGCATAAGGAACCCGTTTCATCCCGGCCGACTTCCTTATGCCTCGAAGAAGTGTGCCCTGCTTGGCCTTTTCCTCGGCTTTTCTCGCAAAACTCTCCCGCGCGTTTTTCATCGCGAAGCGGACGAGCTCGCTCTTGGCTCCCCTCCGGGGAGTCTCGACGTAAACCCGCTTTCCCTTTTTCTCGGTAAGCCACTCCGAGTACCCCTCGCGGTCCCTTATGGAAAGAGGCAGGAGAACTCTCTTTGGAATATAGCGGTCAGAGAAGTAAAACCTGCCGAGAAATTCCCTCACGCATTCCGCCTCATCGCCGTGGGGGCTTTTTACGGAAAAATCGAGCTTGTCGACCACCGAGCCGCCCCTCGAGAGCAGGACGGTAAATTCGTAGTTCTCGGAGTCCCTGTAAAAACCCACTATGTCCATGTCTTCGAACCTCGAGGAAGTAACCTTCTCTATCTCGGCGTTTTCCTCCAGACTTACAAGCTGATCCCTGTAGTAGGCGGCGTTTTCATATCTTCCATCCTCTGAGGCTCTCTCCATCATCTCCCTGATCATTCTCACCAGTTTTTTTCTTTCGCCCCGAAGGAACGACGCGGCCTGGCTTACGAGTTCCCCGTAGTCCTCCTCCGAGATCTTGCCCGCGCAGGGGCCCGAGCAAAGCTTCATAAAATAGTTAAGACAGGGGCGGGTGCTGTGCCTTTCGAACTTGCCCTGGGTGCAGTCCCTGAGAGGAAAAAGCCTGTGGACGAGGTTCACCGTGCTCTTAAGAAATTTGCCCGAGGCGAACGGACCGAAATAAAGCGCCCCGTCGTCCCGTATTCTCCTCGTGCGCGAAAGCCTGGGGAACCTCTCTCCCACCGAGAGGCGAAGAGACGAAAACGTCTTGTCGTCCTTAAGACGTATGTTGTACTTCGGTTTGTGACGCTTTATAAGGGAGTTCTCGATGAAAAGGGCTTCGCTTTCCCCCTCGGTCACCACGTAGTCGATCGAGTCGACTTCCCTTACCAGATACGGTATCTGTCCCCTGTCGCTTCCCCTCTGGAAATAGGACATCACCCGGGCGCGAAGGTTCTTGGCCTTGCCTATATAGACCGGGGTACCGCCCGGACCCTTCATTATATAGACCCCTGTAGTGGCGGGAAATGATCTGGAGAGTTCAAGAATCTTTTGGCGCATAAGATACAAAAAATCAAAAGTCACTATATGTCAAGATCCAGGAAGCTTTTCAACTCAATCATCTAGATACATTTAAATGATTTTGAGAACACTTTTCAGATTATAAAGCTATAAAAATAGTACTAAGCCAGCGTGAAAATTGTTGGAGGTCTGCATTGAAAGGAGGAATTCAGGCGGGACAGCCTTTTAATAATTCGTGGTCTCAAGACATCTACTGGAATCTTTTATTTGTTTTTTTCAGTTCGATTGAAACCACTAAAATCGTAACCAGCGTATTGATGGCGAGTAGTATCAGATCTATGCGTAAACCCATTATCATTTTCGGTACGAGTCCGAAAAGCGACATTAAAAACACAACCAAGCTGATAACCGTAAAAACTGGGATTACGGAATTGAAGCTTCTTCCTTTGCATAGAATCGCGGTAAGAACCATAGGTGCCATGAGAGCAGTACCCATGAATCCCGACACAGCAAGAGAGATAATTCCCTGAGAACTCTTCATAGCAACAATGAAAGAGGCTATGCAAAATACCAGTATAACTAGTTTCACAAAAACAATAGGGGATACTTTTAACTTCCTGCTAAACCTGCCAAGAGCATTGTTAATCTCAGACCCAAGAGCGAAAAACTGAGAGTCAGATGTCGACATAGCCGCCGCCAGAATGCCTATTAAGGCAACGGCACCTATAACGGGATTCTGCTCAAGTATCAGTTTGCCGATGAACTCCGGGCCCGTTTTAGCCGGTATTGCAACTGCACCGTATAAACCGATTATAAGCCCTGCTATCAGAAGCAGGAAGGTGAAAGACGCATGCAAAACCGGGATTTTGCGTCTCTCGTTCAAACCCTTGAGAATGCTGAGCCTCGAAGTCAACTGAGGTTGCGAGACGGGTAGCAACACAATTGATATAAATCCCGCAATAAGCCACTGAACCGATAACAATCCCTTGGGGCCTGGAGTAGATAGCAGTGCAGGTTCCTCCTCCGCCACGGCCTGAACTAACTTTCCAATACCTCCAAAGTTATCCAGAACAATAAATGCCATTATCCATATAACGGTAAACAGTACAATTCCCTGAAGTGAGTCACAGTACATAATACCTCTGAGTCCTCCTATGGAAGAGTACAGATACATAAGAAACAGTATAATGACAGCCCAACCCCACTGGGGAACTTCATAGGGAACAACGTGGGCTAGAATGCCCGACGCTCCCTTTATTTGAATTGCTATGTAGGGAACGAGAAATATGACAAGGCCCAGAACATACACGAAAACTCCACGGGAACTAAAAGTTTCACGTAGCAGATCCGATATGCCCCGAAAATCCGTTGAAGAGATCCTTTCCCTTAATTTGAGTGCGAGCCAAAGCGTGAAGACGGCTAAAGCCATATCGGTAACGCCAAGGAATATCCACGTGCCCACGCCGTGCACGCGGAAGAAATTGGGCATCCCTATCAATATGAATGTACTGTAGAGGGTAGCAAAAAAGGTTAAGAAGCCAATTATAGTTCCAAGACTGCCGCCCGCAAGAAGGAATTCGTATTCATCCCCTTTGTTTTTCCTGTTTCCTATGACAGCGAGGGATATCAACACTGCAAGATATACTAGTGCAACTGCAACAAATGCCATTCCCCTGTTCATGTCTATTTCTTCCTCTTATATAAGCAGGCTACCCTTGGTCACCGGACGTAAGCATTGCCAAAACAAGCAGCACATATATGGAGAGTGATATTCCCAACCCAGCCCAGAGAGTCCTAGGAAGTCCCAGAAAATATGGCTCCGCCACTCCATAGGGCATTACCAGAGGAGTGAAAGACACCGCTGACAAAATAGATACCGCCACCCCAAAGAATATCCATCGATTCTTATTACTCATGTCTAGAACACAACTGCCTATTAACGTTAGTTCCTGAAGAAACCAACCTATTAAGTCTACAAAAAAGTTCAAATAAATTAAAACCAACTATAAATCTCTTTGCAATTATAGACAAGTTAAACATGCCGATAACCTCATTACATATGTAGGTACCGTCTTCCTGATATTGATGCAACTGAAAAAATGATTTTGCCATTTGATCCTTTTCGTTATACCCGCAACGGGCAGGGTCAAAAGCAATCGAGGCTGACGCTACTCAGCAATTCCCACTAACGGCACATCAAGCTTTGACTTGTAGGTGTCTGGGGATTT
>JAPOYE010000052.1 GCA_026706695.1 Candidatus Dadabacteria bacterium
CGTCTGGAATTCTGTCGGAAAATCGACGGAGAAAGGGGTTTTCTGACAGACACTATATACAACGGCACAACTCCACCTCATAGATCCACCCATATCATATTGCTCACAAACCGGCCCTCCTGGAGCACCTGGTTGTAGTACAAGCGCGAGAAGAGTTTTTACAGTGGGAAGATCAGCCAGTGAAGCCCCGTACAGGGATTTGGTATACTTGCCATGGTTTGCCACGGTACTGGTACCATCACGACTAAGACGCAAGGCAATCAGATAGACGGAATCTTGCCTCCAAATCCCTTCCGCCCTCATATCCCTGTAGAGAGCCGAAAGTGCGCTTCGGCTTTCTGCAACAGTATCATCTATATGCTGTTTCGCGTGCAGCACGAAACTCCTCATTGTAGCTTGATCATTAGCAGAAGCCGCATCGCCAGCCGTTGTCTGAGGATCGTCATGCGACCCATCGGCAAAAGCGGAAATGCCCGGAAAAAAAGCCATTATAGTCAGCACTACTCCTAAAGTGATTACGAAACCTCGAAAGCCCTTCATAATATCCCCTCCTGAATTACAACTCTGAAATAGTTTGCACCTTTATAAAAGCAATTGAGGCTGTAAAAGAATAATCTCGAATCTCTTTGGACAAGTCCAGCGAAACCAATTCTCGCATTCCCCCACTGCCTTCTTGGGTCTGGAAGCTTCGCCGGATAATGCAAAACCCCAGAATATCTTCACAGTCTCATATAACTTACTCTCTACAGTAGATTATACCAAAAATTGTCCCCCGTTTTTACATATAGTTACGATAAAGTAAATTTAAACTCCTGAGGTTCCCATGTCGGAAAACATGATCGAAATGACGGACGTGTGTAAGTCCTTTGACGGAAAGATTGTTCACAGGGGAATAAATCTTTCCGTAAGAAGCGGAGAGATTATTACCGTCTTGGGGGAGAGCGGAGTCGGGAAAAGCGTTTTGCTAAAGGAGATAAACGGTCTCGTTAAACCCGACAGCGGAAAGGTCGTGGTTCTGGGAGAGGATACGGCGCAGATGGACGAGAAGCAACTTGTGAAAATAAGAAAGGAAACGGGCATGCTGTTTCAGGGCTCCGCCCTTTTTGACTCGCTTACCGTGGAGGAGAATATAGCTTATCCCCTGATTGAAAATTCGGACCTTCCCCCTGAGGAGATAAAAAAAGCAGTTGCCCGAAACCTCGAACTGGTCGATCTTCCGGGAATCGAAGACAAGTACCCCGGGGAACTGAGCGGAGGGATGAAAAAAAGAGTGGCTCTTGCAAGAGCGATCGCCACCCGTCCGAAGATTCTTCTCTACGACGAGCCCACGACCGGTCTTGATCCTCCCAATATAAAAAGGATTGCCAAGCTGATAAAGAGCATGAGAGACCGGCTCAGGATAACCGGGGTCGTCATTACCCACGACATAGGCACCGCCTACGAGATTTCCGACAGGATAGCGTTTCTTTACGAGGGAGAAATTGTGTTCACGGGAACTGTGCCCGAGGCCCGCGAGAGCAACATTTCCACATTCAGGAATTTTCTCGATAGCAAGATGTAGAGGCATTAAAACCGGATTCGATCGGAGTAACTGCACCAACTCTTGAGTTCCAAGAGCGGAAAGGAACTTTTCCGAAGAATTATGGTTTCGGTGGATCCGGGCTTAGGCACGCTGAAGCCATGGCTGCTATACCTTCTTTTCTTCCTGTAAAACCCAGGCCTTCGGTTGAAGTTCCCTTTACGTTTACGGCGTCGCTCGAAATTCCCAGGGCATCGGCGATTTTCTCCTCCATAGCGGATGAGTGAGGAGAGATTCTTGGCTCCTCGCACACCACCGTGCAATCAATATTCTCTATGCGGTAACCCTTGCCTGCCATCATCCGGGCGACTCGGGAGAGAATTGAGAGGCTTGAAGCATCCTTGTATTTCGGGTCGTTCGGCGGAAAGTGTTTCCCTAGATCTCCCTCGCCGATAGCTCCCAAAATAGCGTCTGCAACCGCGTGGGAAAGCACGTCAGCGTCGGAATGACCGGCAAGCCCCCGGCAGCCCTGAATCTCAACGCCGCCCAGTATGAGCGCTCTTTCCTCGCAAAACGCGTGCGCGTCAAACCCCGTTCCTATTCTGTACATTGACCACTTCTCCTTTGCTTACGATAAGCTGAGCTATTTTGAAATCGGCTGCGGTTGTGATTTTTATGTTAAGATCGTCTCCCGCTACCACGCTTACCCTTATTCCCTTTGCTTCGGCAAGCGCCGATTCGTCGGTCGCGTCAAGATCCGCGATGCCGTCTGAGCAATAGATTTCCGCGAGTATCTCCCGGCGAAAAGCCTGCGGAGTCTGGGCTCTCCAGAGCTTCTCCCTTGGAACCGTTTCCGAAATAAACGGTCCGGGCTCATGTGCCCGCTTCAACGTGTCTGTAACGGGAACGGCACATATGCAAGCGCCTGTGCGGTCGCACCCCTCTATGACTCTTTTGATCGTGTCGTTATCGACAAAAGGTCTCGCAGCGTCGTGAATGAGCACTATGTCACTGTCCGGGGGTGTGGCGCGAAAACCGTTTCTTACGGATACATGCCTTTTTTCGCCCCCGGCGACGACCGAGGTGATTTTTTCAAACCCGAAGCTCTCGAGCAGTTCCCTTGAGCGCGAAATTTCGTCCTCGGGCACTACGACCACTACGCTTGTTATGAGTCCGCTCGACTCGAAAGTCGAAAGGCAGTAGGTAAGAAGAGGTTTTCCGCCGAGTGCGGCGAACTGCTTTTTCCCATGAGTGGAGAATCTTTTAGAAAGACCGGCGGCCGCCACTACGGCTGAGACTTTTGGGGTACTCACGGGGTCAGCCCTCTTTTTTCAGTTTTGCGAAAACTATCCTTCCGGTCGGTGTCTGAACCATGCTTCTCACTGAAACGTCCACGTCTTTTCCTATCTGTCTTGAGGCGTTGTCCGTTATCACCATTGTTCCGTCGTCGAGATAGCCGACCGCCTGATGCTGTTCCTTTCCGGGTTTTACGAGGCTTATTTTTATTGTCTGCCCCTGTTCCACAACGGGTCTCAGAGCGTGGTTCAGGTTATTTATGTTAAGCACGGTGATTTTCTCGAGGTCGGCAATCTTCTTTAGGTTGTAGTCGTTGGTGACCAGTATTCCGTTCAATTTCTTCGAGAGCTCAATAAGTTTTATGTCCGCGTCTTTTATGTGTTCGAAGTCATGATCGGTGATGCTGACGCTTATCAAGGGGATGTCATTTTGCATCCTGTTTATGATGTCAAGCCCCCTTCTGCCGCGAGTTTTTCTTGCGGGGTCCGAGGAATCCGCTATGTACTGAAGTTCCTGAATGATGAATTTGGGTATTATTAGTTCTCCTTGGAGAAATCCCGTTTCGGCGATGTCGGCGATGCGCCCGTCTATTATGACGCTCGTGTCAAGTATTTTCGGGGCAAGCGCCTCCGGCTGCCTGAAAAACGAGTCGGATGCTGCCGTGGCAAGGGAGGTTTTGTCAAAACCTATTACCGCACCTACGCAAACGAGAAGCAAGAAGATTCCCGCTTTTACATGGGGAAGCAGGGGCCCGGCTAGCGGAAAGCTGTTAAGGATAGTGAGCAGCGCGAGGTATATGAAAATGGCTGTGAGCATTCCGACTGACATTCCGAGTGCCTGGCGAAGCGAGACTTTCCTGAAAAGCATCCGGAAACCCACAAGAACCACAAAAGCGAATATCCCGCAGCCGACGGCAGTGAGAACCGAGCGGGAAAGTGAAAGGTAGTCGGGACCGAGGGCAAACGCAGCAAGTGCAAACGCTATGGAAAGTGTAATAGAGAGTCTCATTAATAATCCGGCTCTTCCGAGGGAACAACTATAGAATATATGAAGGCTTGAGTTTTAACAAGTTCTCCGTTTCGGGTTCGGGGAGACGGTCGGCGGTTTTTCACCGATTTCTACTGGTCAGTTATAATTACTGTATTCCGGGCGAAATGCGCCGGTTTTTTGATTTTCCACACAGCCGGGTTTTCGCGTGGACGAAACATGATGAAATTCTGCACTCTTGCCAGCGGCAGTTCTGGCAACTCGCTTTATCTTGAGTCGAAATACTCGAAAATACTGATTGACGCGGGGATTAGCTTCCGAAGGATCTCGCGGAGTCTCGGGGATATGGGTATAGCTGTGACCGATCTTGACGCTGTGGTGCTTTCGCACGAGCACGAGGACCACTCAAGAGCTGTCGGGAGAATGTCCGCAGTGCCTGTTTACGTGTCGGGTGAAACCGTTGGTTTCTGGGAAGGAAAAAGAAACGGACGCAATAACGGAAACAGTGCCAAGACTTCACATTTGCCCAATGGCGGGATAGAGGAACTGAGGGAATTTGACTCAGAAGAATCGTTTCGTATAAACGACCTTATGCTTACTCCCTTCTCGGTGGCGCACGACGCCATCGACCCGGTCGGTTTCACCGTAACCGATGGCCGCGTCAAAGTAGGCATAGTTACCGACATAGGGAAACCCACGGCGCTTGTGAGGGAAAGCCTTAAAAACTGCGACGCCCTCGTTCTCGAATCGAATCATGACAGGGAAATGCTTTTCTCGGGTTCCTACCCGCCGTACCTCAAGCAGAGAATAAGCGGGGGGCACGGGCACCTGTCAAATGATCAGTCAGCATCCCTTCTGGGCGATGTTCTGCACGACGGGTTAAAATACGTTCTGCTGGCGCACCTAAGTGCGAGTAACAACACTCCCGAGATGGCGCTTGGGTGCTCGCTTGAAGTTCTGCGCCGAAAAGGCGCTGAAGGCCGTGTCGCTTTGGCCGTGGCTCCGCGAAGCGCGGCCGGGGAGGTTATAACGATTTGATCTCAAGGTACTCCAGAGAGGAAATGTCACAGATATGGTCGGATGAGAACCGCTACCGCATCTGGCTCGAGGTGGAACTCGCCGTGTGCGAAGCGTGGGCGCACTACGGGGAGATCCCTGCCGACTCTCTATCCAGCATAAAGGAAAAAGCCGCCTTTGACGTAGAAAGAATTGCCGAGCTTGAAAGGGAACTTAAGCACGACGTTTTGGCTTTTCTCACCTGCGTTTCCGAGTACGTAGGAGATGATTCGAGGTTCATTCACCTCGGAATGACTTCTTCAGATGTTCTTGATACCGCTTTTTCTATACAGCTTCGCAATGCGGGCGGACTGATAGTCGGGGGTCTTGAGAAGCTGCTCGGGATTCTCCGCAAAAAGGCGTTTGACTACAAGGATACTCCGATGATCGGGCGCTCCCACGGTATACACGCCGAACCCAGAACTCTGGGCTTGGTGTTTGCCCTGTGGTATGACGAGATGAGAAGGAATCTTGAGAGAATGAATTCGGCACGGGACGCCGTGAGCGTGGGGATGATGTCGGGCGCCGTCGGCACCTACGCCAATATAACTCCGGAGGTTGAGCGTTACGCGTGCGAGTTGCTGGGGCTCCGTCCTGCGGGGATATCGACGCAGGTGATACAAAGAGACATTTACGCGCAGTATTTTCTCTGTCTTTCTCTCATAGCGGCTTCGGTGGAGAAAATTGCTACCGAGATAAGACATTACCAGAGAACCGAGGTAGGAGAGATGGAAGAACCTTTTACCGAGGGGCAGAAGGGATCTTCCGCAATGCCGCACAAGAGAAATCCTGTGCTTTCGGAAAACCTCTGCGGACTCTCAAGGATAGTAAGGTCCCACTCTGTCGCGGCTCTTGAAAACATAGCCCTCTGGCACGAAAGGGACATAAGTCACTCCTCCGTCGAGAGGGTCATAGGTCCCGACGGAACAATACTTGTTGATTTCATGCTTGAGAGGCTCTGCGGCCTGATCGAGGGCCTGCGGGTCTATCCCGACAAGCTCGAGAGCAACATCTGGATTACCCGGGGACTTGTTTTTTCCCAGAAGGTTCTCCTTAAGCTTGTAAAAGAGGGCCTTTCAAGGGAGGAGGCCTATTTGCTCGTGCAGCGAAACGCCATGAAGTGCTGGGAGGAAAAAAAGGATTTCCGGGATCTGCTGAAAACCGACTCGCAGATAACGGGTATCCTTTCGGATGAAGAGATAGATTCGTGTTTTGAACTTGAAGAAGATCTAAAAAACATAGACTATATCTTCGCCACCGTTTTCGGCGAATCATAACTGGCAAGGAGTTTCCACAAAATGAGAAAAGAAGTATTTGCCCGAAAGGCGAGAGAATCTGTTTTTGCGACGGCTGTTTTAGCGATCCTGGCGGCGGTTTTTCTTTCCCCCGCGACTCTCTTTGCGCTCGATAATGTTGACCCCGGAAAACTTGAGCACCACTTCAAGAACCGCTATGGGGTTTATCTCCCATCTGGCTTTACGGTAAAGGCGGTTAAGGGGAAAGATTCCGAGATGAAAGAATTCAAAGAGGGCAATTACGAAGTCGGATTTCCTGACGGCAAAAGCCGGAGCTTCCCGTTTCTTGTAAGTCGTGACGGGAAGTTTTTGATAATGGGCAACGTGCCCATCGTAAAGGTGAATGAGATGGAGGAAACGGGTGTTAAGGGAGTCAGGCAAGGGTTTATTGCCTCAGAAGGTGGACAGGTCCCGATTCTGGTTTCAGGCGACCGCAAAACAATAATGGTCGGCAGGCTTGAAAGTCTCGACAAAGATCCGGCAGCCGAGACAGCCCAGAAAATCTCTCTTGAGAATGTTCCTTCAAAAGGAAATCCCGATGCCCCGATAACCGTGGTTGAGTACTCGGATTTTCAATGTGGCTACTGTGCCAGGGCCGCAAACGAGGTCGCAGACTTTCTCAAGGACTACCAAGGCAAAGTCAGATTGTTTTACAAGCAGTTCCCGCTTTCGTTTCACAAGTGGGCCGAGGATGCCTCGATCGCCTCTCTTTGCGTGTACGACCAGGCAAACGACAAATTCTGGGAGCTCCATGACACCATTTTTGAAAAGCAGGGTGAAATAAAGGTTGCCGACGCCAAAGAGACCTTTGCGGAGATGGCGCGTAAACTCGGGGTCGATATGAAAAAATACAATCAGTGCGTTGAATCCGAGGAAACCAAGCGAAGGGTCGCTTCGGAAATGGATGAGGGCAGATCGATCGGGGTAAGCGGCACTCCGACATTCGTGGTTGACGGCTTTGTGATTTCGGGAGGAGCCAACATGAAAGCGATTAGAAACGCCGTGGATTATCGACTTTCCCTGAAGTCTGAAAGTTCCGGGATGTAGCTTCGGCGGGGTTCCCACCATGAAATGTCCTGAGTGCGGCTACACGAGCTTTGATTATCTTGAGGAGTGCAAGAAATGCGGGGCCGTCCTGTCTCCCGTACCTATTTTCAAGTATCTCTATGAAGACGAGTTGAGCACGGAGGTGGTTATTGACAGGAGCGTGCAGCCCGTTGCCGACGATGTTCTAGCCGGGGTCAAGACAGTTGGGGCGACATTTGAACTCAGCCCTGCGAGCGATCCTCAAAACGAAGGGTTGCCCGAGGGCGAACTTGAGGATTTTCTTGTCTTTGAAAGAGATCTGGGCGAGGAGATCGCGGAACAAGAAGAGCAAATAGAAAAAGAGAGTCCACCGCCCCTGCCCCACGGGATGGTTCCCGCGGCCTTCGGGGAGAGACTTTTCGCATTTTCTGTCGATTTTCTGTTTACTCTTTGCGTTGCCGCAGCCGTGCTTTTCTCGGGGGCGAATCTCATCGGAGAAACTTTTTTCCCGGGCTTCGGAGAATTTGTTTCCATATGGGGGTGGATATGTCTTTCTGCTTACGTGCTGGCGACCACGTATTTCATTTTTCTTCCCTCCTGGTGCGGGACGACTCTTGGAAACTCGGTTGCGGGTATCCGCGTGGTGATGCGGGATGGCTCTGCTGCCGGGTTTCAGACGAATTTGCTCAGATGGGTCGGCTGGATTTTTTCTGTGACCACTGTTTTCACGGGTTTTGCGCTTTCGATGTTTGACCCGCAACGTAAGACTCTCAGCGACCGTCTCTGCGGAACTTTCGTCGTGAGGGCCTGATCTGGCGTACGATGCTTATAGAGCAGCTTGAAAGAAATATCGCTAGCAAACGCGGGGAGATTTCCCGCTGGATGGAGTTCCATTGCGAAAAGGTGATGGTACCGCTTTACAGTTCCGTTGACCTGCGTTTCTCCGAGCATAAGATTGCCCCTATAGACACCAATGTTTTTCCCGCAGGCTTTAACAACCTTTCTGCGGGATTCAGGAAAAACGCGGGAAAGCTCTTCAGGGAATATCTTTTTTCCAGGTACCCGAGCGCCGAAAAAATCCTTTTGGTTCCCGAGCTCAATACCAAAAACGCCTACTACTGGGAAAATGTCTGGGTAATAAAATCCGTTTTGGAGGATGAGGGCTACGAAGTGTGCGTCGGCATTGCGAACGAGGAATTTCGAAGGGAGACCGTCTCGTTCAGTTCGGCAAGCGGTCAGGTAATCGAGGCGAAGCGGGTTTTTCAGGAAGAGGGCTCGGCGATGATAGACGGATTCGTTCCCGATATCGTGATGATAAACAACGATTTTTCGGAGAAGTGTCCGAAAACCCTGCACAATTTGCGCCAGCCTGTTTTGCCGCCCGTTGAAATAGGGTGGCACGCGAGAAAAAAGGACGTGCATTTTGAGTTTTATAACCGTCTCTGCAGCGAACTTGCCGAGATACTGGAGGTGGATCCCTGGGTGATGTCGGTTGAAACCGTCTTGGAAAGCGGGGTGGATTTCGATTTTCCCGAGGACAGGGAGCGGGTTTCCCAAAGGGCCGGAGAAATTCTCTCAAGGGTGAGAGACGAGTATTCGAAAAGAGGCATAGATCACGAGCCTTCACTTTTCGTCAAAAGCAATTCGGGGACCTACGGCATGGCTGTTGCGAGTGTCATCGATCCGCAAAGCATAGTGCAGATGAACTCGCGCGACAGGAAGAGGATGCGGGTTTCAAAAGGGGGAGTGCCGGTTCGGGACGTGGTCATACAGGAGGGTGTGCCGACATCGCTTCGCGTTGGGGACGGTCTTGTCGGCGAGCCTGTCGTTTACCTTGTCGAATCCCAGGTGGCGGGGATGTTCTACAGGGTTAACCCTCTTCGGGGCGAACTTGAGAACCTTAATTCAAAGGGTATGGAGTTTCTGCCGTGTGAAGACTCCTTTGCAAACGGGATTCCGTCGGCGTTTGATCTTGTTTCCAAGGTTGCAACCATCGCTGCGGGTTACGAAATAGAAAAGGTGCTGAGAGACGTGGATTGCTGAGATGTGCGGAAAAAAACAGTTTCCGACCAGCGGACTTCCTCTCTTTTTTCTCGTTGCCGGTCCAGTTTTGGGCGCAATTCTTTTTTTCACGTTAAAATCCTTTGGATGGGAGAGTGATGCGTGCTGGACTGCCGCGGTTTCCGCCGTATGCGCGGTGTGGTGGATTTTTGAACCCGTGCCTATTCCTGTAACTTCCTTGTTGCCGTTTGCGCTGTTTCCGATTCTGGGTGTTCTTTCTCCGAGGGAAATCAGCGAATCCTACGGGGCTCCTCTTATATTACTGCTTCTCGGCGGATTCATACTGTCGACGGCAATGGCGGGAAGCGGTGCCCACAGGCGCATAGCGCTTACCATGGTTAATTTTTTCGGGGGATCAAGCAACAGGCGGCTGGTGTTTGGTTTCATGGCCGCCTCAGCGGTGCTAAGCATGTGGATTTCAAACACCGCCACCACTCTTATGATGCTCCCCGTGGCCATAGCTGTGCTGGAGAAAGCCAAGGACAAAGCGTTAGCGGTGCCACTGTTGCTCGGCATAGCACACGCGGCGAGTGTCGGAGGCATCGGAACGCCGATAGGAACTCCCCCCAACTTGGTGTTCAGCGAGATTTATTTCCAGAATACTGGGGTGGAAATCCCGTTTCTCACCTGGATGAGCTGGGGAATTCCGGTTGTCGTGATTTTCGTTCCCATAATTGGGTTCTACCTAACTCGGAATCTTAGCGGTTCAGGCAGCTTCACCATGCCGGAAGTGGGGAAGTGGAGTGCTCACGAGGTGCGCGTACTGGCCGTGTTTCTGCTCACTGCGGTTGCCTGGATGACGCGCAGCGAGCCGTTTGGCGGCTGGAAAACCTGGTTCGGGGTTCCGGGAGCCACTGATGCCAGCGTAGCGCTTACGGCCGTCATAGTGATGTTTCTCGCGCCAAACGGCAGAGGAGGCAGGCTTCTTGACTGGGATACCGCAAGCAATATCCCTTGGGGAATGCTTATTCTATTCGGTGGCGGTATCGCGATTGCAAAGGCTTTTATCTCGTCCGGGTTAAGCGTCGCACTCGGCGAGGCTCTCTCTGGCCTTGGCGTTTTGGATATCGTTTTAATACTGGCCATTATCTGCCTTGCGATTACTTTTCTCACGGAACTCACGAGCAATACCGCAACCACAACTCTGATGATGCCGATTCTGGCTGCTACCGCGATGGCGATGGATATTGAACCGGCGCTGTTGATGGTGCCCGCGGCAATGAGCGCAAGCTGCGCGTTCATGCTTCCGGTTGCCACTGCGCCGAACGTTGTGGTATTCAGTACAGGAGCTTTCCCGGCTAGGGTGATGGCGAGGAAGGGGATAGTGCTTAATTTTATCGGCGCGTTTATTATTACGGCTGTGTGCGCGATTTTGCTTTAGGCGGGATCAAGGGTTTTTATCCTATTTCTCGCAGCTGGATTGAGTCTATGCCGGCGGTCGTGATGACGTCGGATACGAGCACAACGCGGTCTCCCGGATTTAATACCTGTTTTTGTTTCAGAAGCTTAAAGGCTTCTTCGATCCTCTGTTCGGGATCTTCGGATTCTTCCATAAGATGTGCGGTTACGGCCCTGTTCAAACAGAGCTGCCGTTTTATCCTGTCGTCGAAAGTTACCGCATGAATAGGTGTCTTGGCCGGCCTGCAATTTGTTGTCAACTGAGCCATCAACCCTTTTTTCGTTATTACGATCAGGCATTTGGCGTTAATTGATTCGGCGAGTTCAACCGCTGAAGCCGCTATATGCTGCTTGAGATCCTGCTTAACAAGAAGCTTGCCCATTTGCAGACTTGTGAGACTTTCCGCCTTTAAGGCTATCTTGCCGAGATGCTCTATTGACCTTATGGGATGTTTTCCGGTTGTTGTTTCACCCGAGAGCATAAGCGCGTCAATTTCCTCGTAGACCGCGTTTGAGACGTCCGTTACTTCCGCCCGGGTAGGAATCGGGTTATCGATCATTGATTCGAGAAGATGGGTGGCGACTATCACTCTTTTGCCTTTCTCTTGGCATTTGCCGACTATCACTCTCTGTACGTCCGGCAATTCCTCAATGCTCATCTCGATACCGAGATCTCCCCTAGCAACCATAACCGCGTCCGATTCCTCGACGATTTCCTCTACGTTTCGCACCCCTTCTTGGTCCTCGATTTTAGAGATGACCTTAATTCCCTCTCCGTCGGCTCCCAGCAGTTCTCTGAGTTCCAAAACATCCTGTGCTTCCCTCACAAAGGAAAGGGCTATGTAATCGACTTCGTTTCTGACTCCAAACTCTATATCCGCCTTGTCCTTGTCCGTTATTGAAGGAAGATTGACTTTTACCCCGGGCAGATTGACATGGCGTTTGCTCTTCATGGTTCCGCCGTCGATAACTCTGCATTTCATGGTTCCGTGGTCCTTCTCAAGCACTTCAAGGTTTATGAGACCGTTGTCCACGGTTATTTTCTCTCCTATCTGAACTTCGTTGATAATATCTTCGTAATTGATATGAATTGAAGACTCCTCAACGTCATCAGGTCTTACGGACACTGTAATTACATCTCCCTGGTTTATATGCAGGTCGCTTTGCAGAACCCCGGTTCTGATCTCCGGTCCCTGAGTGTCAAGTATCAGGGCGATTGAGTCTTCAACTTCCCTGTTTATGGATTTCACCGTCTTGATTACTTCAAGGTGGCTTTCGTGAGTGCCGTGCGACATATTGAGGCGCACGGCGTCCATACCCGCCTCGTACATTTTCATCAGCATTTCGTACGAACTTGTGGAGGGGCCTACGGTGCAGATTATTTTCGTTTTTCTAAATGGTTTCATAAACGGGGAAATATGTCGGTAAATTCGGAAAATGCAAAGTTCTTTTAACCCTAAGCTGATATGTGGGGATCACCTGGGGTGAGAACTTGGAATATTCGTCGTGCGCCGGTTGTATCGTAGCGATCGGATTTCCCGAGATTTTGTAAGAGCAGGCAAATCTTTTTGACAGTGTGCCCGTTTTGTGATAGTAAACTGCTTTTTAATCTGACAGAACTCTCAAATCTCCCCAAGATGAGACAATGGAATACGTACAGCATTTATCAGTAGAAAATTTCATTCTTTATCTCCTGATAATTCTTGTTTTCGCCAAGGCCTTCGGTCGGCTGGCAGAAAAAATCGGACAGCCTTCGGTTCTCGGGGAGCTTCTCGCCGGGGTAGTTCTGAGCGCGAGCGTCCTGGCGCTTATTCCTTCTACAGAAAGCATGGTCGGATACGATGTGTTTCACTTGCTAGCTGAAATAGGGGTTGTCCTTCTTCTTTTCGAAATAGGCCTTGAGACTAGGCTAATAGACTTGATAAAAGTGGGCCCGGTCTCGGCGCTCGTAGCCATAGTCGGTGTGGTGCTTCCGTTTGTGCTTGGATATTTCAGCATAATTTATTTCCAGAAGTTCGCCATACTCAGCCTTGAAGCCAATATGGTCGGGCTCGTGGCCATAGTGACCGGAGCGACGCTCACTGCCACGAGCGTCGGAATCACTGCCAGGGTTCTTTCAGATCTTGAGCGGCTCCAGACAAAAGAGGCTAGGATAGTTCTTACCGCCGCCATAATAGACGACGTGCTCGGGCTTATAATTCTTGGAATCGTAAGCGGCATAGTAAGTTCTTTTGAATCAGGAGGCGCGGGAACGGAAGGGATCACCTTCGGTTCGGTGGCCTTTATAACCGCGAAAGCCTTCGGTTTTCTTGCCGTTTCCATAGTCCTCGGCAGAATTATCGCTCCCAGGATTTTCGGGTTTTTCGCCCGGATCGATAGAAACAATCTGGTCTGGATCATGGCAATAGCCTTCTGTTTTGTCTATGCCTACTGCTCAAATCTTTTTTCTCTAGCTCCCATAGTGGGGGCTTTTGCGGCCGGTCTGGTTCTTCGTGAAACGGATCAGTTCAAGGCTATTGAAGGGGGTATAAAGCCCGTTTCTCACTTTTTCGCCCCGATATTTTTCGTGATGGTAGGAGCCGCCGTGGATGTTTCTGTATTTAACCCCTTTGTATCTGAAAATATTATGGTAATATCAATCGCTTTAATTCTTTTCGTGGTGGCGGTTGTCGGGAAGTACGTAAGCGGTTACGTGGTCTATGAAAAAGGCATAAGAAAAAGTATAATTGGCGTCGGAATGATCCCAAGAGGTGAGGTTGGGCTTATTTTCGCGAAGATCGGTCTTGTGCACGGCGTTTTCAAAACCGATCTTTTCTCCGCCGTCACGGCTATGGTAATACTGACAACCTTTATAGTGCCTCCGCTTTTAAAATGGATGTTCGAAAGCGAAAGCAAGGAGCGTAAGCTGGCCGAAAACACGGTCTAGCGAATAATCTTAAAACTAGGTTAATCATGAGATTCTACGGTCTTAGGACATTTTTATACGCCGCGATCTTCGCCCTGACGGTTGTTCCCTCGGCAGATGCCGCTGAGAACATGCTGAGTGTCGATGAAACCCTGATAATTCAACTTGTTATTTTTCTGGTAGGGCTTTTTCTGCTTAACAGACTCGTGTTCCGCCCGCTTATCGGGGTCTGGGACAGAAGAGAGGAACTTACCGCGGGCACGCTCAGGGAAGCCGAGGAGATGACTCGCAAGGCCGAGGGTGCCATTGCCGAGTACAACGAGAAAATCGCCGAGGCGAGGGCACAGGCTACCGAGACAAGAAACGAACTCCGCCAGCAGGGGCAGGGTGAATCTTCAAGGATGCTTCTTTCGGCGAGGGAGGCCGCCCAGGCGGAACTCGAGGGAGCGAGAGGGACTCTTGAGAGCGAGACTGCGAAGATAAGGGCGGACCTGCAGGGCGAGATAGAATCGCTTGCAGCGGAGATAAGCAACCGTGTCTTGAGGAAGAAGGGGGCGTAGGGATGATGTCGGCTGCGGATTTTAATTTTCCGGGGGAGCCACTAATTGGATAGCCATTTCAACTGGGCGTTCGTAATAAAACATGCCCTTAACCTGGGTCTTCTTATGGCCCTTATCATATATCTTATCAGAAAGCCTTTTCTGTCTTTTCTGAAAAACAGGAAGGAAAGACTCCGCTCAGAGGTGGACCGTGCTGCTGCTGCTGCCGAGCAGGCCGAAATGACGCTTGAGGAATACTCGGCGAAACTTGACGCGGTTGCCTCGGAGATAGCGGCTCTTCAGGAAAATATAAGAAAACAGGGTGAGAATGAAAGGGATGAGCTTGTCTCCGCGGCGGAGAAAAGCTGCGAGATGATAAAAAAAGAGGTTGAGGACACGATTCGTCTTGAGACCACAAAGGCGGTCTCCGAGATACAGTCCGAAGTGGTCGACTCGGCGCTTGCGCTTGCCGAAAAGATGATAAAGGAGCGGGTGGATACGGGTTTTACGACCGATTCGGTCGACGATTTTGTAAAAATGATTGAGGAAGGAAAATGGCAACAGTTGCGACACTGAGAGATCTCGTCTCGGCGCTTGTGGATTCCGCTGCGGATCAAAGCGAACTTTCGGGCGTAAGAGCCAATATGGAGAGTTTCTTTGAGCGGGTCGCCGATTCGGGCGAGCTTCGAGATGTTCTTTTAAGCACGGTGTTTTCGATAGAGGAGAAAAAGGCGGTCTTGGGGGATTTCCTCGAGGCGGTGTCTTCTCTTGAGATTACGAGAAGATTTTTTCTGCTGGTTTTGGAGATGGAGAAGGTCTCGGCGCTTCTCGGCTCAAGGGAAGCCGTGCTCGCGAGACTTGACGAAGCGGTTGGAAAAGTAACGGCCGAAATTACCTCGGCCAGAGATCTTAGCCAAAACGACGTCGAGAGACTCAGTGCGGCGCTTCGTGCGGCGACCGGAAAAACGGTTGAGGTGTCGCTTAAGGTTGATCCTTACATGATAGGCGGAATAAAAGCGCAGGTGGGTGACAAGGTTTACGATAACAGCGTCAGGACGCAGCTTGAGAGAATAAGAGGTGTTCTTTCTCCGTCCTGACCCGAATAATTCCAAAGGAGCTAGTAATGCAGGAACTAAGAGCAGAGAGTATAGGCGAGATTCTGAGAAACAGGATAAAGGGCTATGAACGGAAAGTTGATACCGAAGAAGTCGGGACGGTTATTTCCGTCGGCGACGGTATCGCTAGGGTTTACGGTCTTGATCAGGCGGTAGCGGGAGAGCTCGTCGAGTTTGACGGCGGAATCACCGGACTTGTTCTTAACCTTGAAGAGGATAATGTCGGTGTCGCTCTTTTCGGAGAGGATTCCCACCTGAGCGAAGGAGGAATGGTAAAGCGAACGGGACGCATCGCCGAGGTGCCTGTCGGAGACGCTCTCGGTGGAAGGGTGGTCGATGCTCTCGGAAGACCGATTGATGGTCTCGGAGAAATAGCCGCCGCTGAAACAAGGCAGATCGAGGTGAAGGCCCCCGGAGTTATTTACCGCCAGTCGGTAAACGAGCCCCTTCAGACGGGACTTAAGGCCGTTGATTCCATGATACCGATAGGAAGAGGCCAGAGAGAACTTATTCTGGGAGATCGTCAGGTCGGAAAGACCGCTATCGCGATCGATACGATAATAAACCAAAGAGAAGAAGATGTTCACTGCATATACGTTGCCGTAGGACAGAAACAGTCAACCGTGGCTCAGGTAGTCGATAAGCTCAAGGAACACGACGCCATGAAATACACGACAATAGTTTCCGCCACGGCCAGCACCCCGGCTCCCTTTCAGTTCCTTGCTCCTTTTTCCGGCTGTGCCCTGGGAGAATATTTCAGAGACACCGGCCGCCACGCGCTCATAATATACGATGATCTGACTAAACACGCGTGGTCCTATCGCCAGCTTTCACTTCTTCTAAAGAGACCGCCGGGACGCGAGGCTTACCCCGGAGATGTTTTCTATCTTCACTCGAGGCTTCTTGAGCGCGCCGCCAAGATGAGAGACGAGGACGGAGGCGGTTCCCTTACGGCGCTTCCGATAATCGAAACCCAGGCCGGTGACGTGTCCGCCTACATTCCCACGAACGTGATTTCCATCACCGACGGGCAGATATACCTTGAGAGCGATCTTTTCTACTCGGGTGTGCGGCCCGCCATTAACGTCGGTCTTTCGGTTTCAAGGGTGGGAGGAAGCGCTCAGATAAAAGCGATGAAAAACGTTGCCGGAACCCTGAGGCTTGAGCTTGCCCAGTACAGGGAAGTCGAGGCGTTTGCGCAGTTTGCTTCCGATCTTGACAGGGTAACACAGAATCAGCTTGCCCGCGGAAGCAGGCTTGTCGAGGCCCTCAAGCAGGATCAGTACGAACCACAGGCGGTTGAAAAGCAGATCCTGATCATATTTGCAGTTACAAACGGCTATGTTGACGACTATCCGGTATTCGCAGTGAGAAAATACGAGAGGGAGCTTTCCTCTTTTATGGAATCGAAGCATCCTGAGTACCTTGCGGAGATAAAAGAGAAGAAAGTTGTTTCGGACGAACTTGAGGAAAAGCTCGCAGCAGCGCTTGACGAGCTTAAAAACCAGTTGGGCGAGCTTGCCTGATATAGCAGCGGGAAAGGATAATGCCGAGCCTTAAACAGATAACGACAAAGATAAAAAGCGTAAGAAGCACGCGGCGGATAATGGGCGCCATGAAGCTCATAGCCGCTGTGCGTCTGCAGAAGGCCCAAGCCGCTCTTATGGCCTACAGGCCTTATTCTGATGCGTACCGCGATGTGGTTTTAAACGTGGCTGCGCTTTCAGAATCGGAGGATCATCCCCTTCTTCGGGTCCCGGAGGAAAAAACGAACCTGCACGTTCTGTTCTTTACTTCCGACAGGGGGCTGTGCGGAAGTTTTAACAGTGCCTTGATAAGAAACATGCAGCGCTATGTTGAGGAGCAGAACGGGGTTTTCGGGAACATAAAACTGAGTTTCGTCGGAAGACGGGGACGGGATTACTTCTCGAGAAGCGGGGTCGGCACAGGCAAATACTACGCAGGAGTCAATGAAAGGAACTCCCGGAAATTCTCGGAGGAACTGGCCGCGGCGCTCACAGAGGAGTTCAGGGTCGGGGAGAGCGACGAAGTAGTACTTGCGTATAACCACTTTGTTTCCGCTATTTCCCAGAGGATGACTTTTGAGAGACTTCTTCCGCTTTCGGCGCAGGAAACCGACGATGGTGGTGCGGAAAGTTCTTCAGATTACATATTCGAGCCGGAGAAAGAACGGATAATAGGTTCGATTCTTCCGAAATACGTTCAGGTGAGAATCGAGCGCGCCATGAACGAGTCGCTCACGAGCGAGCACGCGGCGCGCATGACCGCGATGGAAAACGCAACAAGCAACGCGGACGAGGTAATAACAAAACTTACCCTGCTTTTTAACAAGACCAGGCAGGCGATCATTACAACGGAGCTTATGGATATCGTTAACGGTACGGAAGCTCAAAGGAAAGGAGGCAACGAGTAGAAATGAGTATTGAATCAGCGTTTACGGCAGGCGGCAAAGGTGCCGAAGCGGCAAACGGCGCCGATCCGGGAATCGGGAAAATAATTCAGGTAACGGGTCCGGTGGTGGATGTCGAATTCTCGGAGGGAGCTCTTCCCACCGTGTTCACGGCTCTTAAGGTAACGAATCCGGCCCTCGGGGAAACCGAGTGGAACCTGGTTCTGGAGGTCGCCCAGCAGCTAGGAGGAGGCCGCGTAAGATGCATCGCCATGGATTCGACCGAGGGGCTTAAAAGAGGACAGGATGCCCTTAACACCGGCGATGGAATAACAATCCCGGTCGGCAAGGAAGCTCTCGGCAGACTGCTCAACGTGGTCGGAGAGCCAATAGATGAAGCTGGTCCCGTAGAGACCGAGGAGCGCTGGCCCATTCACCGTCCCGCGCCCGAGTTCGTCGAGCAGAGCACCAAAATGGAGCTTTTCGAGACGGGCATAAAGGTTATCGATCTTCTTGCTCCTTTTCTTAAGGGCGGGAAAATCGGCCTTTTCGGCGGAGCAGGAGTAGGCAAGACCGTTTTGCTGATGGAGCTCATCCATAACATAGCCAAAGAATACGGCGGTTACTCGGTTTTCGGCGGAGTGGGAGAGAGAACCAGAGAAGGAAACGACCTTTACTGGGAGATGAAGGAATCTGGGGTTCTCGGGAACACGGGACTCATATTCGGACAGATGAACGAGCCTCCGGGAGCGAGAGCCAGGGTTGCCCTTACGGCGCTTACGCTCGCCGAGTATTTCCGCGACACCCAGGGTCAGGACGTCCTTCTTTTCATCGACAACATTTTCCGCTTTACCCAGGCGGGTTCCGAGGTGTCGGCTCTTCTAGGAAGAACGCCTTCTGCTGTTGGTTACCAGCCGACTCTCTCGACTGACCTCGGGGAACTCCAGGAGAGAATTACTTCGACCGTAAAAGGCTCGATTACCTCCGTACAGGCGATTTACGTTCCTGCGGACGACCTTACGGATCCTGCTCCCGCGACTACCTTTGCGCACCTTGACGGAACCATCGTTCTCTCAAGGCAGTTGACCGAACTTGGAATATATCCTGCTGTTGACCCACTTGACTCGACCTCGAACATTCTTGATCCGAGAATAGTCGGAGACGAGCACTACAGGGTTGCCAGGGAAGTCCAGGAAGTTCTGCAGCGCTACAAGCAGCTTCAGGAGATAATCGCGATTCTCGGTATGGACGAACTCTCAGAAGAGGATAAGCTCACGGTTGCACGCGCCAGAAAGGTCCAGAGGTATCTCTCGCAGCCTTTCCACGTGGCCGAGCAGTTTACGGGCACCCCAGGAAAGTACGTTCCCATCAAACAGACCATAGAAGCTTTCGGCGAGATTATCTCGGGCAGCATGGATGATATTCCCGAACAGGCTTTCTATATGGTAGGTAGTCTTGACGAAGTACGCGAGAAGGCGACGGCAATCGCCTCCTGACGGGAGATCTGAAAATTGGCTGAAAAACTGCGACTCAAAATCATAACCCCGGAAAAACTCGTGTTTGACGGCGAGGTAGAGGAACTGGTAGCCCCCGGCCAGATGGGGGAATTCGGTGTTTTGCCGGGTCACGTGCCTTTTCTTTCTGTGCTTTTTCCGGGAAGACTCAGGTTCAAAACCGAGGAGTCGGGAGAAAGCACTCTTATAATCCATGGTGGCCTCGCGGACGTAAAGGATGACGCCATCAGTATTCTTACCGACCAGTCGGAGAATCCCGAAGAGGTTGACGTCGTGGCCGCCAGAAAAGACGCCGAGGTCTTTCAGAGGGAACTTGATGAGCTTCAGGACACAGAAGCTTCGGAAAGAGAGGAACTTGATAAAAAGCTCAGGATAGCGAGGGCCCGGGCGGGAGAGTGATGGTTTTCGCCTGATCTGCCGTGGCGGAGTGTTTTTGTCCCGCCGGTCTGAACCCGTAGTCTGTCACGTTTTTTCTATATGGCTGAAGAGACTTTCCAGAAAACTTTGCCCCGCGGGCAAGTCGTCACGGGGATAATGAATTGGCTCCTTTTCTTAGAGTGCAAAGTTTCCGCCATCTACAGCAACGCTAAAGTTTTGTCTGTCAAGAATCATGAAGTGACCGGAATGCAATGACTTCAACTTTACGCATTTATTTGATTACTGGGTTTTTCCCTGTAATGTCGGTTCCCGGTTTTCCTCCCAGAAAGCAAACTCGTTTTGTCTGTTTCCACTGATATCAATCGGCATTACATGAAGAGTTGTCGGAACTTCTTCATGTTCCTTGAGAAGTGTCAGTTTAATTCGTTCCGTTAATTTTTCCTGCATAGGATAAAACAGGGCAAGATTCCTGACTCCGTACCTTGAAGCGTAGCTTCCTATCTGATACATATCTGACTGCGTTATCCCCAGTTTCTGTTCTTCGCTGTCCAGTACTTTCCATTTTGCATCGGCGATGGCAACCGGATTTCCAGATTTGTTCAGAAATGAGAAATCAGGCTTCATCATGAAAATCGACTTACCGGAATCTTCCCGTCTGGCGAAAGATTTTTGAGGTCCTTGTTCTCCTATGCTGATATTTTTTCCTCTTGTCTCTTCACGAAGCTCCATTCCGACATAAGCCTCAAACAGCCTGTTCATATCGAACAGAAGTGCAAGACAGTCTTTCTCCCCCGTAGTAACGCCTGGATAGAATCCTCTGAGGAAAAATCCGCACTGCTCGAATACCTGTTTGTACCTGTCAGTTATGCGGTCAAAACTCAGAGAGTTAACCGCCGCCGTGACGTCCGTGGCGAAGTCGCTTATGGGTTCGAATCGCGCAAGAAGTTCCGAGACATGCCGCTGCGGTCGGCTTCCTTTAGCTTTTTTAAGCATTATTGCCAGTACATGTTTCAGAACTTGGTTGTAAACGTTATCCGCGCTTAATTCGTCGTACTGGCAGAAAAGCCGTTCCCCGTGGGCGAGATTCCGCTTGAGATGCTCCCCGATTTTAAGCTTCCCGCGCAGCACGTTCAGATTCTCTTCGCGACGGATATATTTCTGGATCATTCCGCGCGTCAGCTGGGCATGAAGCTGGTCGCAGAAGTGCAGTATGAATATGTCGAGGAGGAATCGCTTCTGGAGATTAATTCCCGCAGTACCCGCCTTGGTGAGTTTCAGGTACCGCGCTCTGTAGAGCATGCGAACAAGAACTTCCCGGCTAGATTCGACATCATCCGCTTTTATGTCATGAATCTTGGGCAGAATCTCTATGGATAAATCCCCAAGAGAAATTACTCCACAGTATGATGCGAATTTTATTTCCCTGTTTCCCCACGACCAGGCTTTTGTCGGTAGTTTTCCTTCGAGTTTTCCGAGAAGCTCTGCGTGTTTTTCTCCAAGCTCGTTTTGTCTACCTGCGGGGGAGCGGACGATGGGGACCGATTTGTGCTCAATGACGGTAATTACTTCAGACATTAGGTGTTGTTTTTTTCTTCGTATACTTTCCTGATTGCGTCTGGAGTAATCTCGTCTTTAGTGGCTACCCGATATTCAGTTGAGTCTTCAAAATCATTCTCAAATCCGAAGACTTTTTTTCCTTCTACTATTTCGTGTTTTATAATCTGCGTTTCATGCGGCTCGGGTTTTTCTCGACCTGTTTTTACATCTCTGAATACGAGTTGAATCTTGTGCCAGTCATCGTAAAAATACTCTTGGAGGAGAGGGATAATCCGGGAAAGCAGCACGTCTTTAAGCTGGTCAAAATTACGTACCCTGATAAGGTAAGAATGACCGATGGTCATATCCCTGCTCAGGAGAAAGCGTATCCGGCTGTTTATCGCTTCAAGCAGCTTGCGAAGATCAATTTCCCCTCCCTTGTCGTCTTTTATCCTGCCATCAGATGAGCCTTCGATCACGCCTGAGTCCGGCATGAGTTCTTCAAACTGAAACCTGCGACGCAGGGCAGTGTCAAGAAGAGCTATCGAGCGGTCGGCCGTATTCATGGTGCCGTAAACATCCAGATTGGCCGGGACCCCGAATTTTTCCCCCGAATAAGGAAGAGTCAGCATCATACCTGACTTTGGCGATCCGTCTTCTCCGTATGTCACTCTCTTGTCCGTTTCAAGCAGGGTGATGAGTTCTCCGAATATGCTGGCGATATTTCCCCTGTTTATCTCGTCAATAAAAATTGCGTATTGCTGTTTAGGGTCCACTTTTGCTTTCTGACAGATTCGCTTGAATACGCCAGGAACGACCCCGTATTTCACGTTTCCGTCTTTATCTGACTTAGGTCTTATACCCTCGACGAAGTCTTCGTAGCTGTACGCCTGATGAAAGGTCACAAACTCGAATCGCTGATCATGCTTTTTGGGCTCATGATCCTGTTCACCTTCGAATCGTTCGTCGGGCAATTCCCGCTTTGGTCCGGCTTTCCATTTTTTGGCAAGTTCCACATGCCGTCTCCACTTGTGATCCTTATCGCATTCCTCTTCCCAGTCATTGACAAGATACCATCTCTTGTTGGAATCCTGATCAAATACAAAAGGTGGACGGTCGTATTTGGTTGCCTGAATGACTTCTGAATTTTCAGCAGCATGTTCTCTGAGGTATGTAGATATTGAGTTGCGGATGTTTTTGTTGTTCGTCATAGGTTTTCTTATACGAATGTACTCATGTTCTGAGATTTCGGTGAGTGTTGCATTTGTTTCCAAGTACAGTACTCCGATGATTATGCTTAGCCACTGTGGGTTAGATGACTTAAATTCTTGACGAAGCCAATTTCCTCTAGTTTGGTCTTGCTTTCTGCTTAGAGTTTCTGCCGACGGAGTTTGTTTTTTGCCAGAATATTCTTCAGTTCGACTATTGAGCCAATGGGTTTTTCCGGTTCCAGGGGGGCCGTAAAGAATCAGATTGAGGGGGTTTCCACTCATTCTTTCGGTCGCCCCTTGAACTTTGAAGTGCACCACCCCTGAAATCAGGGTTTGAGTCCTTTCG
>JAPOYE010000053.1 GCA_026706695.1 Candidatus Dadabacteria bacterium
ACCCCTTCGAACGTAGCGAAGCGGTGATCATACTGGTGAAACAGCTTAGCCTCATAAAGGGGAAGATAACGGTCATTACCTCGTATAAAGATGTTGCCTTCCAACTCCCATCCTTCTTCATTTAGCTCTTCACGTGTTTTGAAGAGATTTGAATCATTTGACATATCAAACATTCTCTGGAATCTGATCCCCCAAGGATTTACTTCCGGTTCGTTGTCACGTGCCTCTTTCCACAGAACTCCGGTTCTGCGGTACATCTTACGAGCAATTTCCATATCACGCCGGGTTCGGAAAATAGGACAAGTGCGGGTATTGGGATTAAACAAAGCGAAGTCATCCGCTGACATCCTGAATCGTCTTTCGGAATCTTCTAGATATTCAACTTTATCAAGGAAAAAGGCGAACTCGGCCTCTTCACATGGACTCTCAGTTCCACTTAAAGTAAGAAGACAGAATTTGTAAGATCGGTGAACATTTTTGAAGATTTCTTTCCTGTTCTCAAAATCATAAAGACTTTTTAGTCTTTGGTTAGCAACATTAACAATAAAAGCGTTGTATCTCATCACTTTTGAGGATAGTACGTGTTAGGGAGTCAGATTTGATTAAGTTTCACTACTCAATCTTACACTTGGTTAGAATCCTTCTTTAAATGGAAAAGCTGTTGAAAATAATTTGTCATTTTCTCCACTCAAATCAGAATCAAGGAGGAGAAAATGACAATATCAGTAGACAAAAGAGTTTTCTATAACGAAATTGCTTCCTCTGCCTTGGCGCAGAATACCCGTATAGCATATGACAAGGGTTGGAGGTGCTTTGAGGATTACTGCATTTCCCGAAACATAGACCCGTTTTCCATAACGCCGGAACAAACCGCCGATTTCATAATTGACCTGGCAACCCAGCCTCGTTCGAATAGCGGAAAAATACTTTCAATGGGAACGGTTTCTCTGTACAGAAGCGGAATAAACAAAAAATACACCGATGCCGAAAAAACCTCTCCGATGAACCATCCGAAGGTGGTAGCCGTATTCAAAGGGCTGGCAAGAATCAAGGGTACCGCGCCGCGCCGCGTAAACGCGCTAAGAGAGCGCGACATAAAAAGAATGCTGGACCAGTGTCCCGATACCCCTATCGGCAAACGTGATGCCGCAATTCTTGCCGTCGGATTTGCCGGGGCCCTAAGACGTTCTGAAATCTGCGCACTGACCATGAATGATGTTGAGTTCATAGAGCCGCAGAGCGTGAAGGATTCCTGGAAGATGTTCATTTATATACGAAAGTCAAAGACTGATCAGGAAGGCAGAGGACACAAGATTGCGATACCGGAAGGAAAGTATGTAAAACCGATAAAAAGGCTTCGAGACTGGCTGCAAGCATCGGGAATTACGGAAGGCCCTCTTTTTCAGACGATGAAACGGGGAGGCAGGCTTAGAGGTCTTCCGATGCACCATTCGGATATTCCGAGGCTCGTAAAGCATTACGCTGCACTCATCGGTCTGGACCCGAAACAGGTGTCAGGACATTCACTCCGCGCTGGGTTTGTTACGAGTGCGGCGGTTCACCATGCGCGTCTCGACAAAATAATGGAAGTTACAAGACACTCAAATCCCTCTACTGTGATGAGATATATAAGGGATGTCGACTATTTCGTGGATCATGCTGGAGAAAAATTTTTGTGATATTAACCTGATTCGTGAATTTTGAACCGGTTGCACGCGGCCTCAGTTTGTTTTTGTACATTATCAGGCGGAATTGTTATACTCTTGGGAAAAATGTTTTTCTTCAATCAATTCCCCCGGAGGAAAATAGCAGATGGCGACAGTAGTTACGGGAGCGACCGGGTTTATAGGGTCGCACATAACCAGAAAGCTGGTTGAGAGAGGAGACCGAGTCAAGGTTCTCCTAAGAAAGACGAGCAATACTAAAAACATAGATTCTCTCGATGTTGAGAAGGTCTACGGGGATGTTGGAGATCCTGATTCTCTTAAGGCCGCTTTTTCCGGATGCGACACGCTTTTCCATACGGCTGGGTTTGTGTCGTTTAAGAAATCGGATCACCAGAAAATGCTGGATATAAACGTGCGCGGTGCTTCGAATGTTCTTTCCGCCGCCATGGACGTGGGCGTATCCAAGGTTGTTTTCACAAGCAGCGTGGCTGCTATCGGGGTCGAGCAGGACGGTTCCCCGGTAACCGAATCCACCCAGTACGATCTCTACTCCGATGGGATAGGGTACATGAACTGCAAGTATCTCGCGGAAAGAGAGGCAAAGAGCTTCGGCGAAAAGGGCCTTCCGGTGGTTATAACGAACCCTTCGGTGGTTCTCGGCGCGGGGGATATCTATCTTTCAAGCTCGGGATCGGTTCTGTGGTTCTGCAAGAAAAGATTCCCTGGTTACATGGACGGCACCTTTAACGTTGTCGACGTTGAGGATGTCGCGAACGGACACCTGCTCGCGGAGAAGAACGGAAAGCCCGGAGAACGCTACATACTAGCAAACGAGAACGTGAATGTGCGAGGTTACTTCGCCCTTCTGGAAGAGATAACCGGCGTCTCCGCTCCCAAAATCAAGATTCCCTACGTATTCGCCTACACCACCGCGTTTCTCCTTGAGAGGGTCCTGGGACTCGGATTTCCGAATTATTCCACGCTGGACATCGATTCCATAAAGCTTTCAAGGTATAACTGGCATGCTGACAATTCAAAGGCCGTAAGGGAGCTCGGATTCACGGTGACTCCGATCGAGCAGACTATACGGAAAACCGTGGAGTGGTTCAGGGAAAACGGCTATCTGAAGTAAAAAAGGGAGCAAAGTGGCGGCAAACAGTTTCGGAAGATTTTTCAGAATTACCACCTGGGGGGAGTCCCACGGCCCCGCTCTGGGAGTCGTGGTTGACGGCTGTCCCGCGGGACTCGAGATCTGCGCCGAGGACATACAGTACGAACTTGACAGGAGGCGTCCGGGGCAGAGCAGGATCACTACCCAGAGAAAGGAAGCCGACACAATCGAGATACTCTCGGGCGTTTTTGACGGAAAAACCCTCGGAACTCCCATATCCATGATGGTTAGAAACACAGACGCCAAATCGAAATCCTACGAGGACATAAAGGACGTCTACCGTCCCGGCCACGCCGATTTCACCTACGACGAGAAGTACGGGCGCAGGGACCACCGGGGAGGCGGTCGCTCCTCGGCGCGGGAAACGGTCGGAAGGGTGGCCGCAGCCGCGATAGCCAAGAAAATCCTTAATTCCCACGGAGTGACTACCACGGGGTACGTAAAGCAGGTGGGAGACATAGTTGCCGAGGACATTGACTTTGACCGGATCGAGGAAAATCCCGTCCGCTGCCCCGACCCGGAAGCAGCGGAGAGAATGATCGATCTTATAGAATCGGTCAGAAAGGAGGGAGATTCCGTCGGAGGAACAGTCGAGGTAGTGTCCCGGGGGCTTCCCACGGGTCTCGGCGAGCCCGTGTTTAACAAGCTTGACGCGGACCTCGCGCGCTCTCTTATGAGCATAGGGGGGATAAGGGGCTTCGAGATGGGGATGGGTTTCGGGGTCGTCGAGAGGAAAGGTTCGCAGGTAAACGATCTCATGTATAAAAAAGAAGACGGCACCCTAGGCTTCAGGACGAACAACTCGGGCGGCCTTCTGGGCGGAATAACAAGCGGGGCGGACCTAGTCGTGAGAATCGCCATAAAACCCACTTCTTCAATATCCCAGGTTCAGGACACCGTGGATAAAAAGGGAGAAAAAACCCAACTGCGGGTAAAGGGAAGGCATGATCCGTGTCTTTGCCCCAGGGCGGTTCCCATAGCGGAGGCCATGGTCAATCTTGTTCTGGTCGATCACCTGCTGATCTCAAAACTGTCGACTGTCTGATTTAACTGCCATGTCGGAACTATTCAGAATTTACGTAGGAGAGGAAGAGATATACTCGGGACATCTGGCGGACATACCCGATTACTACCGCCGCAACTTGGTCGAAGCGATTTCCGAGTGGGGGGAGTGTCTTAGCAAAAGCGGTTTCAGGGAACTCCTTTATTCCTCTTTACATTGGTATAACCTGAAGACATATTACTGCGGGGATTGCGAAAAGGAATCAGAGAAGGGGGGTGTGTGCGGGGACTGCGACGGAGAATTCTCAGAAGCTTTCGTTCACAAAAGGGACCCGGGCATAGACAAGATAATGATGTGCATCGGTTTGATAGACCGCGTGGAGATGGAGATTCTTTAGTTTTTCAGGCTGTTATGAAGTTTCTCGTTAAAGGACACATATATCCAAAGGCCTGGGAGGTCGCGAAAAGCGTCAAGAAGCTAAGGGAAGAGCGGAAAAAAGTTAACATAGGAAGCGGGACGGTCGGCTACACTGTGTACGAGGTCGATCTCCCTGAGCAGACCGTAAAAACGGGAAACTACCTTACTACTCCCCAGGGAATAAGGCTCTACCACAACTCGGGTGACTATTACGGGATCGGCTACCTGATCTCGGAAATAGACAATGACCCGCTTGTCTCAAAGCATTTTTCCTGACTTTCCAAGGGGTTGCAGTTTAATTTCGAGAGACTAAAATGCCGCAAATTCAAATAACACTTCTTTACTCATGCCTTCTGGCGATATTTCTTATAATCCTGAGCATGAGAGTCATACATCTGAGGGGCAGTCCATTTACCGATTTTCTGCGTAAGAAGGGTGAAACGATTTCGCAGGAAACTCTTAACAGAGCTGTAAGGGGACACGGAAATTTAATCGAATACGCACCGCTGTTTCTGATTCTGATGCTTGTCGCGGAGCTTAATCATCTGTCCTCCGCATATCTGCATTTTGCGGGCGCGGCTTTTCTGGTCGGCAGGCTTATGCATGGAATTCTTTTCAGTTTCATGAGACAGCGGAGCATGTTCATGAGAGTTGGAGGCATGGTACTGACCTTTCTGGGCTACGGTATCGTCGTGGCGATCAATCTGGGTTCCGTGCTTTAGCTAAATGGGTAGGGTAAGCGAATTACACAAAAAATGGAGCAAGAATCCGGAGTACAGGTCCGCATATGACGAGCTTGGACCGGAATTTGAAATTGCACGCCTGCTTATTGGGGCTCGCCTTCAGGCAGGGCTGACTCAAGCACAATTAGCCGAGAGAATTCAGACAACGCAATCTGCCGTGGCCAGATTCGAGAGCGGCAGGATTCATCCTTCTACAAATACGCTAAAGAAGATTGCGCAGGCAACCGGTACACGGCTCAAAATCAGCTTTGAAGCAATCAAGCAGGAGACAATTGCAACGATCTGCGCTGCAAACGAAGCGAAACAGCAACAATTGAAACGGCAATAAGCTAAGTTTATCCTGTCGCTCCAGAATAGAACTGCCAGAGAGGAACGAGTCGCACTAACAAGTCTCGGGTTTCGCGGATGAAGGTGGCGGGACCGGCTGCGACCTCATCCGGTTCACATGTCTGCAAGGCGCAAAGATGCGGTCCTTCAAGGAAGCTTTCCGCCTTTGCAGGATCAAGCGTCCGGCCAATTTCACCATATTTTTTGCACGCGACCAGATCGATATCATTTCCGAGGCCGATTTCTTGAGCCAAGTTGATGACTCCCTGTGAATCATTTTCAATTTCTTCGGCCATCGGGGCGTCGGGGGCGAGCAGCGGAGTGGGCACGTAGAGTCCCCGCCATACGCCTTCCGACTGAAAACTCAGAAACAATTGAGCATCAAGCCTTTTGCGGCCCTCTCTGTAAAAAAGAGCGAGCATGTTGTCTTTGTAAGGACTTTGCCCCTTGGCAAAACGCATGTCCCGGTTTATCCGGGTAATCGTTTTATTAACGGCGGGGCGGATCTCGCAGTCTTTGATCACCTCGCGGAGACTGGGACCTATGTCTGTAACAGCTTGGCGTAGCGGCCCAAGCAGATTCTCCTCGTACCGCTCGCGATTTTCTTCAAACCATGTCTTGTCGCGCGGACTGCCGAGATCCTTTAGAAAACGGAAAGTTTCTGAGGAGAAGCGCTTCATGGAGGTGTTGTCCGACTTCAGTCCGCTTGAATAGCGGACGTCACATAGTAACGGTGTCTATGCCGTTCCCAACAGTTCCGATACCTTGGCAACACCGGCTCCGCTTGTGAAGTCGTGTCCCAGAGACCCCAAAATGGATTCAAGGGCCGAGATAAACGCCACCATGTCGTTTCGGTCGACATCCCCTATGTGGGATACCCTGAAGATTTTCCCCTTGGCGTGATCCTGTCCGCCTGCGACGGTCATGCCGAATTTCGCCTGAAGCTCGGAGATGATTTTTCCCGCCCCTATCTCCTCTGGCGCTACTCCCACTGTGAGGGCCGGGCTCGCCGCGTCGGTGGTGAAAAGCTCTACTTTGATCGCTCGGAGCGCCTCCCGGGTGGCAAGCGACATCAGCTCGCGTTTTCTGTAAATATTCTCCATTCCCTCTTCCATGAATCCTTCTATAACCTTGCCAAGGCCGACTACGAGCGTGACGGCAGGGGTCCAGGGCGTGGTGTTTTTCTGGGCGCTTTTCTGGTAGTCGGCAAAGTTGAGATAGAACTTCGGGAGATCCGAGGTCTTGTTGAATTCCCAGGCTTTCTCGCTCATCGTTGCGAATGAAAGCCCCGGAGGGAGCATGAAAGCCTTCTGCGAGCCGCCCACGAGAACATCTATTCCCAGTTCGTCAAACGGAAGGGAGAAAACCCCGACGGCGGTTATGCCGTCAACTATCAACAGCACGTCGTCTCTTTTCGAGGTAATCGCCGCGACCTGGTCAGTTGGATGCTTGACCCCGGTGGAGGTTTCGCTTGCCTGCATCAGAACCGCCCTTATCGAGGGGTCGCTTTCGAGCTTCTCCTCTATGATTGCGGGAGAAACCGCCTCGCCCCAGGTAACATCTATCTCGTCCACTTCTAGTCCGTAGGCCCTTGCGATCTTTCCCCATCTCTCTCCGAATTTCCCGCCGTTTACCGTGATTACCTTATCGCCTGCGCAGAGAGTGTTCACAACTGCTCCCTCCATGGCGCCGGTTCCCGAAGCCGCCAGTATGAAAACTTCGTTTTCGGTCTGAAAGATGTGTTTCAGCCCTTCTCTTGCCCGCTCGAATATAGCTTCGAACTCCTTGGTTCTGTGATGAATGAGCGGTCTTGCCATCTCAACCATTATTTCGCTTGAGACTGCGACAGGGCCCGGGGTCAGCAGCAATCTTTTCATTTGGTGTTTCTCCTATAGTACGAGGAATCGAATAAAAATCGATAAACTACCCTAACATCCCGACTATTTCAATTGTTTTGTCGGTAGCTGTTCAGTAATGAATCAATTTGATCAAAACGGTAAACTTCATAGGGAAAGAACTGACAGAATATGTTAATATCTAAAAAGGGATTGGGCATATGATTCCCTTTATATTTCCATTATCCGAGGCACGAAAAGAGAATTTCAGATCAAGAAACGATCAATCGTAAGAAAGATTAGTTTTACAATACCTGCTGACTCTGGGCGTTGCTGGCTGGAAATGCCTAACTTATTGAACCGGAGCAACTCATGGCGATAATATACTCGGACGAGGAGATTAAATTGTTGGTGCAAGAACACAAGCCTTTACCTATTGATTGGCGTAAACGGATTGGTCTAAAACCCAAACGTGGTCACGATGAACGGCAACTAGAATTTGTTGGTAACGTAAACAACAAGTTCCGCATTATTTTCAGACGGAGCCACATTAATCCACTTGATTTTTCAATTGTCCTGGCTGTTCATGTTCCTCAATCGAATCAAATTTTTCGACTTCGTCGTTACAATGGTAGAAGCCACGAGCACACAAACCATATTGAAGATGAGACGTTCTACGATTTTCATATTCACTTTGCTACGGAGCGATACCAGGGAATCGGAGCACGGGAAGATGCCTATGCTAAACCGACCGATCTCTACGGAGCTCTTAACTGTTTAATTGAGGATGTAAATTTTGAAGTCTCGCATGAACTGCAAGGCAATCTTTTTTAGGAGGTTGAACAATGTCCATCGAAGCCATAGAGCAAGACTTTCGTGAGAAAATTTCGACAAAGATTCGTCTTGCAGCTGAGGGCGTGGAACGCTTCCGCGTGTTTACTCCTTTCTTGTTTGAGGACGGTGATCATTTAGCAATCGTTCTCAAAAGAGAGGGAACGCAATGGTTACTCTCCGATGAGGCCCATACATATATGCACCTTACCTACGATATTGATGAAAGAGACCTTCACAGTGGCACGCGCCAGAAGATCATTTCCAACACATTGTCTACGTTTAAGGTGGAGGATCGCCATGGAGAGTTGGTACTTGACGTGCCGGATGAGCGCTACGGTGATGCATTATATTCTTTTATCCAAGCACTCCTAAAGATTTCTGACGTATCATATTTGTCGCGTGGACGGGTTCAGTCCACTTTTGTAGAAGATTTTCGAACATTCTTGAGGGAAATCGTTCCAGAAGAACGTATGAGTTTCAACTGGAGCGATAAAGAGCATGATGACCGTGAGATTTACACGGTAGATTGCCGAATCAACAACATGCCTCGACCGATTTTTGTGCATGCCCTTTCCAATGACGGTAAGACCCGCGATGCCACAATTGCATTGCTTCAGTTTGAAAAATGGGGGATTCCGTTCCGTTCTCTAGCTATTTTTGAAGATCAGGAGTCGATCAATCGAAAAGTGTTAGCACGTTTCAGCGATGTATGCGAGAAGCAGTTCTCAAACCTACCCGCAAACCGCGAGAGAATCACGCGCTTTCTGGAAGAGAATATTTCCTCCCCTTCTGGTTAGTGCTGAATACTCCCTTGAGCCTCTTGC
>JAPOYE010000054.1 GCA_026706695.1 Candidatus Dadabacteria bacterium
TGTGTAATCAGTCAGTTACACAACACTCGAAGCGAAACGTCAAGACAGTTGTGATTTCAGACAATGATTTTTACTCGTTTCTCAAATGTTTTCATCTGCTCGGATACGATTTAGGAAAAGAAGTCGGAGTCGTATTATCTCTGCTGCATTCCCACATATCACAATTCAACAGGCGAAATCCACAGCATATCTGGTCGCGAATCGTCGATATTGTGCAGGCATGGAATCAGGAGGCGGGAACCATAACCCCGGAAAACTTGCCCGAAGACTTGATAGAGGAATTTAAGCGGCCGGAGATTGTCCATATACCGGAAGGATTGACGGCGGCAGTGCAGACCGAACCTGAAGAAACTGACTGGAACGGCCATCCTAACGCTTCGTATCTTGCGCTTGCGAATCTAGTCGGCGCGTGGAACGGCAACAATGACAATGACACAACCGTCCTGCACCAATTAACGGGAGAAAATTACTCTGCTTGGGTAAAAAAAGCCGTGGACATGCTTAATCTTCCCGGAAGCCCCTTCTCGCTTAAAAACGGCAGGTGGAAACTAACGGAACGCACCGACTTGTGGAATTCGCTTGGGTCAAGAATTTTGGATCAGAACTAGTATAGCGTTTCATTTATTCATTTACATCTGAAACAGATCTGGTTACACTTGTGATATACTAAATCTCACAGGAAGGTGTAACCATGTCAACAAGAAGCAAGCGACCGGAACTTGTTTTGAGTGAGGAAGAAAAACAGAAGCTTCTGACAATAAGCCGTTCAAAGAAGCTTCCTAAACGGGAAGTACAGAGGGCATCGATACTGTTATGTTACTCGGAAGGCAACACGATAGTCTCCATACAGGGCAAGCTGAATGTTTCAAGGCCCACAATATACAAGTGCATTGATAAAGCCTTGGCCAAGGGGGTGGAAGCAGGGCTGAAGGACGCTTATCACGGAACGGAATCCGTAATAAGCGACGGCGCCAAGGCATGGGTGATTAACGTTGCGTGCACAAAGCCCACGGAGCATGGTCTGGCTGCGGAGGTCTGGTCTTACAGCGCGCTTGCAAGATACATCAGGGATAATGCGATTGAGAAGGGGTATGAATCATTGTCAAAAGCATCGAAGGCCACAGTATGGAGGATATTGAACAAGGCGAAGATAAAGCCTCACAAGATACGGTATTATCTTGAGCGGAGGGACGAGGAGTTTGAGAGGAAGATGAAAGAGGTTTTAATGGTATATCAGGAGGTTAACATCTGGAATGAGCAGTCCGAGGACACTTCTGTGAGGCCTGACGTAATCACCGTGTCGGTTGATGAGAAGCCGGGGATACAGGCTATAGCGAATGTAGCGCCTGATTTGCCTCCGAAGCCGGGTGAGCATGGAGAGATTGGACGGGACTATGAGTACAAGAGACTGGGCACGGTATCGTTGCTTGCGGCATTGGATTTGCACGACGGGAGGATAATAGCGAAGGTGAGGGATCGTCATCGCAGCAGGGAGTTTATAGAGCTGTTAAAAGAGCTTGATAAGTACTATCCGAAGAAGAATACGATCCGCCTGGTGCTGGACAATCATTCTTCTCATGTATCGAAAGAGACGACGAGGTATCTTGGTACGAGGCCGGGGAGGTTTATATACGTGCATACTCCGAAGCATGGGTCGTGGCTGAATTTGGTGGAGACGGCGTTCTCGAAGATGGCCCGTGGTTTTTTACGGCACATTCGGGTGTCGAGCAAGGCTGAGTTAAAAGAGCGTATACTCAAAGGTATTGAAGAAATTAATGCAGACCCTGTTGTGCACAGGTGGAACAAGTTTGATCTGGAGATAGCTTAGAACTGTAAATATAACAGTGAAACATTATACTAGTTGCCTTTAAGAATGCCGTTTTGGCCGTGCTGACCGAGCGTGACCCCGCGTTTGATCTTCCCAAGGAGGAGCGTTACGCGGCAAGCCTGCACAAAAAAATATTGAAGCACTCACCGGATATCAGGAAAGGGTTGGCCGAGGGGCTGGCCCTGCTCGGTAACAAGCCGGGGGTGCTGGTCAACTGCTCGCCGGATAAAGTCAGGCACACAGCGGCCTCGATTGTTCATGAGATATTCGCAAACGCGGACTGGAAACTGTGGGGCAGCCTGAACGATGTTCTGCCCGCATTGTCGGAGGCTGCACCGGACAAGTTCCTAGACGTGGTTGAGACGGCATTGAACTCTTCTCCCTGTCCTTTTTACGAGCTTTTCGCACAAGAAGGCGATAGCTTAACCGGAAGGAATTACTTGACTGGGCTTCTCTGGGCACTTGAGGGTCTTGCGTGGGAAGAGAAACATCTGGTCCGGGTTTGCGGCATCCTTGGTGATATCGCTAGCCATGACCCCGGCGGAAGATGGGGGAACCGTCCTTTTAACTCTCTTGTAATCATTCTGCTCCCATGGCTTCCGCAGACTCTTGGCTCCATCGAAAAACGCAAAGTGGCGGTTAAAACCCTCTTACGGGAGCGTCCCCGGGTCGGCTGGGAACTTGTCGTCAACCTGCTGCCCGGTCGGAACAAGACATCTTCGGGTTCTCACAAGCCGTTGTGGCGCAGCATCGCAATACCGGAAGACGGAAAAATGAGAGTCGCCGACGAAGAATACAAGGAGCAGGTATCGTTTTACGCGGAACTTGCCGTTTCAGAAGCGAACCATGATCCCGCAAGGCTTTCTGAACTAATTGACCATCTGAACACTCTTCCGAAAGCTTCATTTGACGGGTTGCTCAAGGTCTTGTCGTCGGATATCGTCACGGGTTTTCCCGAAGGTCAGAAACTGGATATCTGGGACCGCCTCATCAGGTTCATTCACAGACACAGGCGGCACCACGACGCGCCATGGGCTCTGGATGATGAATCACTCTCAGATGTCGAGAGAGTTGCCGATAGGTTGTCTCCTTCGGACCCTTTTAACCGCTACCAGCATTTGTTCTCCCGTGCCGGTGCCGATCTCTACGAAGAAACCGGCAACTTGGAAGAACAAGAAAGAAAACTTGAGGAACGCTGTCGGCATGCAGTCGGGGAAATACTGGAGTCAGGTGGAATTGAATCCGTCATCAGGTTTGCCGAATTGGTGGAATCGCCGGATCGGGTAGGCTCTTCTCTCGGTGTTATTGCAGACGAGGGAACGGATTCAATTCTGCTACCAGAATATCTGATTTCTGAAGATAACAAGCTTTCTTCATTTATACATAATTATGTCTGGAGCCGCCGTTATGCCAAGGGATGGCCGTGGGTTGATGAGATTGTCAGACCTACTTGGACTCCCGCTCAGATTGGTCAGTTTCTGGGCTTTTTGCCCTTTACCAGCGAGACTTGGGAACGTGCCGCAAAATTGCTCGGCAACAAACAAGGGGAATATTGGTCAAAAACCGAGCTTAATCCCCGCAAGGACAGCAAACTCGACATAGCCGTCGAAAAGCTAGTAGAATACAAAAGGCCAAAAGCCGCCATAAGTTGCTTGGGTCGGATGTTTCATGACAATCGCTCAATCGATCCGTCTCTGTGCATCCGTGCTCTGCTTTCTGCGTTGTCATCAGCGGAAGAGTCCTACTTTGCGGAAGAACGTTACATTCTTGACTTAATCAAGTTTCTTCAGGGGAATTCAGAGGTGTCTTTTCGTGATCTTTTCAGGGTCGAATGGGGATATCTTCCATTGCTGGACCGTTCTCATGATGCCGAGCCAAAATTTCTTGGAAAAAAGCTTGCCGACGATCCAGAGTTTTTCTGTGAAGTGATTCGATTGCTTTACCGTTCAGACAGAGCCGATGCGGAACTGGATAAACCATCAAAAGAATCAGAAATGCTCGCAAACAACGCCTGGCGGTTACTCCACGAATGGAGGACACTTCCGGGAACAACAGATGACGCCGATTTTGACGAAGAAAGATTCACGACCTGGTTTCAGCGCGTTAGGGAAATTTCCGCCGAATCCGGCCATCTGGAAGTTGCGCTTACGCGTGCGGGTGGAGTGCTAATTCACAGCCCCGAAGATAGCGATGGCCTGTGGATCAACCGGACCGTAGCGGAAATGCTGAACGCTCCTGGCGCGGAAATTATACGCGAAGGGTACGAGATTGCTTGGTTTAACTCGCGCGGGGCCTACTGGGTCGACCCTACTGGGAATCAAGAGAGGAAACTTGCCGACAAATTCAGACAAAAAGCTGACGATGTTGAAGATGCGGGATTTAGACGTCTTGCCGTCAATCTTAGAAGATTGGCCGATCGTTATGACCAACAGCCAGTCGAAATACCATGAGGGGGAAAGGCCACGGATCCTTAAATATCCCGACCCTCAAAGCGTTACTCCAGAAGGATTGCAGCGCACTGAAAAATAGAAACACGGTTGCTTTGAACCTCGCGCTGCCGGAGTTGTCAAATGCGATACGAAAAAAAACGGGAATTTTTCTGTGTGAAGAGAAGTCTTTGTATCTTCGAAAACCATGAAGATCTGAGGATTCTTCATCCATTTTTTGTAGAAGGCTTTGAGGATTTTTTGTGTAAGCCTGTAGTATAACTGTACCCCGTGTTCCAGATTTAGGGACATCTTAAGTGGTTGCATCTCATATGACTATACCGAAATCTTTAATCATCTCTATGAAATTGACACAGGGAATTCCTTCTTCGCTGCAGACCAGCGGAATTTTGTAATTCCTCTTTTCTCTGGGCTTCTGGTCCTGCTGTCCTTCGAGGGTCACAACGGTTTTATTCTCTATTTTTGCGTACGCGATCAACGTAAGATCCTCCTGATCCACTCCTTTGGACTGATCCGTTATCTGGTATTTTGCTTCCAGTTGCAACGAAAGTCTCTTTGTCTCATTATCAATGGGAGTCTTAATAAAATGGTTTTTCCCGAGCCAGATACTCAAAGGGTCTTTTTCCCGGTTTCGCCTGTCTTTCGGGACAACCTGATCGTAGATGGGCTTGATCAGGATAATGTCGTTTTGATGCCGGGCTATTTTTTCCCATAGCGACGGGAAAACAGCCAAGGGATAAATTCTGTTCCAGCACTCTATGAAGATGTTAGCATCCGTGCAGTATCTTCCGCTCACAGGTTCTTCTCCAGTTGAAGGGCGTCTGATGCTCTTTTCAGGCCGAACAGCCTGCATAGTTTGTGAAGTCCGATTTCATTGTTATGGTAAACTTGAAACAGTGCTCTGGTGTAAATATGGCCGTATTGGTCAAGCACTTCGTCAGCCCGGTTTCTGCCAAGAGGGATGTCTCTTTCTTTGAGTTCCTTTTTCCGCTGTTCGTAGAATTTCTGCAGTTCCGATTCAAGATATTGATAGGTGTCGGAATCGATTATTTCTAGTTGCTTCATCCGAACGAGGCAGGCGTAGCGGCTTACCTTGAAAGATCCGGCTATCTTTCCGATATTTTTAAGATCGTTTGCGCGGAGCTTCCGGGCGGCAGCCCGAAACTCCTCCGAGGGCATCAGCACGTTGGCGGCCAGTTCGTCGCACCAGGTTTCCGCGTCCCGGTCGCTGTCTCTCCAGTGAGCAATCTCGCTTTTCTTTCTCAGCAGGTGACCTAGTTCATGGAACAGGGAGAAGGTACGTGCTTTTTTTGCATCGGAATTGTTGATAATGATGATCGGCAGGGTCGAATGATATATGGCGAGACCGCGGAACTGCTCCTCGCCGACATGAGACCAGCCTTTGTACTTGCTCGTGGTGAAAATGAAGATGTTTTTTTCTTCCAGTTTCTCTTTCCATTCTCGGAAATCGAGGCTCTCTCCCGCACATCCCAGCCAGCCTCGCACGCGTGCCGCGGCGTCGGACGCGGAAGTCCCGGATTCCGACACGGGCGGGTCAAACGGCTCGACCGGTTCGGCCATATCTTTCCGCAGTTCAATAATCAGGTCGCGGAGCCTCTCCACCATGGCGGTTACGCGGCGTATATCTGAATTGTCGAAAAAATCCTCGTACTTGTCCCTGAACTTGCGGAAAGAGAAATTTCTGCTGAACCGGTACTGCTCCGGCAGGGACTCGGAAACGAACACCCACCGAGGCACTTTGTAGAGGTTGGCCAGAGTGTCCAGCTGATTGAATGTGGGCTTGAGAGTTCCCCGCTCCATGGAGTCGATTTTCCCAACTCTTTTTTCCACATCGGAAACGCTGAGACCGATCTGTTCACGGCATTTACGAAGGACTTGGGGATTAATGTTTTCTACTTTTGCCGCCATGAATTAGCACCTCCGGTCGCGAAGACTTCAAATCGCCCTTAGCAACCGCACTTGCGTCCGCCAGAATCCTCTCCCGCTCCGATTCAAGCAACGAGATTCCGCACCTTGAAGGCTCGGTTTCTTCTTCATCGCCCTGCACGGGCCGATGCGACTTGACCTCTGGTCGCTCAAGCGCAACGGTATCCTCCCATAACGAGGCTGGACTCTAAAAAAATAACACACTGGCTAGGGAAATTGAAGCGGTCTCACGCCACCGCGGGCGGGGTGTTTTGCGTCAATCAAGAATGCTTTGCTCCGATCTCAAGCTGCAAGAAAACCTCGATTCAGTCCGCATTTTGAAGCTGATCAGGATTACTAAGAAAACCCTCTGAACATTTCTGATACCAAAAGAGCATTGGATTCTGAAATAGTTGAGGGCTGTTTCAATCGGAGTACGCGTTCAGATGCCAGGGAACGGCCCTGATGCCAGGCAGCAAGGCCCGCGGTTCGTTGATGTTGCAGGCCAGCGCGCCGTGCGCGTTCGCACCGGCCAGTTTCAGCCACTGCTTGAGGTTTTTTCCATGTTCCGCCCGAGGTGTCGCCGTCGCCTTGACTTCCAGCGCGTACAGTCTGCCGTCGCGCTCGATGATCAGGTCAACTTCCTTGCCGCCGCTTGATTGCCAGTAATAGATTTGGGGTTCCTCCCCGTGCTGGCGAAAAAACTTCAGCCACTCCGCCGCCACGGCGGTCTCCGCCAATGCTCCCAGGGAAGGACCTTGCAGAATGGAGCTTTGCGAGTGCAGGCCCAGCATGAAGGCGGCAAGCCCGGGATCGAGCAGATACAGCTTGGGACTTTTCCTCAGCCGTTTGCCGAAGTTCTTGTGATAAGGCGGCAGCAGACAGATCAGCTGACTGGTCTTAAGCACGGATAGCCAGCGCTTTACCGTAGGTCCGGCGATGCCGATTTCGCTCCCGAGCTCCGCCATGTTCAGAAGTTGTCCGGTACGGGCGGCGACCAGCATCAGGAACTTGTAGAAAGTTTCCAGATTGTTTACCTGAGTCAAATCCCGGACGTCGCGTTGGATATAAGTTTGCAGGTAACCGGAAAACCACAACTGCCGGTCCACCTGCTTGTTCAGGCAAGGTTCGGGGAAGCCGCCGCGCAACAGCCAATCCTCAAAGCCGGGACCGGTGACTTGCCTGCTGTCGTTCCCAAAAGATTCCGTGTCTTCCGTACCAACAGGGTCGGGGATTCCGCCTGCCTTGGCGGGAATGCGCCTTTCAGCGGATCCAAACATCCATTCAAGCATATCTTCGGGGGATATCTGCGGTTGCTGCGACAGTTCTCTTATGGACAAGGGGTCAAGATTCAATACAGCTACGCGGCCGGCCAACGTCTGGCTCACTCCCTGCATCAGCGAGAAGCTTTGAGAACCTGCAAGCAGCCACTGTCCGGGTTCGCGCCGCGCGTCTATCAGTTCCTTTATGTAATGCAGCAGTTCCGGCGCGTATTGAATTTCATCCAGAATCAGCGGTCCCGGAGTCTGCGCGAAAAACCCGACAGGGTCCGCCAATGCCCTGTTGCGTATATCGGGGCGTTCAAGCGACACGTAATCATGCGATGCGCCGAACTCGGTACGCAACAAGGTAGTCTTGCCGGTCTGTCTGGCGCCGGTGACCAGCACCGCCGGAAAAGAAACCATGGCCTTGCGGATTGTATTGGTCAGATAGCGCTGGATATAGCCCATGTTTTGCAAATATAACACAGAATAGCAGATTTGCAAAAAAGAATGCGGCTTCAATATGTTTGACTGACGTCTCCAGTTGGATCATAATGAACAGGTAAGCGTTTCAGTTTCTGCCCGAATCACTGTGATATCCATGTGCGACGAAAAAGATCATTTCGAGTCATCTCCCCACATTGCGGAGCTTAAGCGTCTGCTGATGTCGATTGACCGCCCGGGCAGTTACTGCGCTTCCGGGAAGATGTTGGCTCCCCTGCCCGTTCTCAGTGTTTCCGGTATGGACGCTCTTTCCTTCCCGGTTCCCGAAAGCCAGGTGAAAACCCTGATAGAGTGTTCGCGCCGCTCCCCTTTCGGAAAGGGTACGGAGACCCTGGTCGATCAGGATGTGCGCGACAGTTGGGAGATACATCCTTCCGAATTCAGTCTTGAGGGGACGGGGTGGAACGAGGCCTTCGCCGCGATAGTGGGAGCGACCGCCGACGGTCTCGGCTGTCCGAGGGAAAGGCTCCGTGCGGACATCTACAAGCTTCTCTTATACGAGCAGGGAGGTTTTTTCCTTCCGCACCGCGACACCGAGAAAACCGACGGCATGGTTGCGACGCTTGTGGTCGCCCTGCCCGTGAGGGGTTCGGGGGGAGAGATCGTCGTGCGCCACAAGGGACGCGAGACCGTGATCGACATGCGGGGCGGCGAGCCGTCGGAAATCGCCTGGGCGGCGTTCTACGCCGACTGCGAACATGAAATCCGGCCGGTTCTGGACGGAAACAGGATAGTTCTGGTCTACAGCCTCGTTCTCTCAAACGGGGCGGGAGAGCTTGCGACGCCCGATTTCGGGGCGGAGACTCGACGGGTCGCGGAGGAGCTTTCCGCGTGGAGAAGCGAGTGCCTGGCCGACGACAAGATCGTCTGGCTGCTTGATCATGACTACAGCGAGGCGGGGCTTTCCTTTGACTCGCTTAAAAATATCGACGCCTCGGTTGCCCGCGTCCTCACGGAAGCTTCCAAAGCCGCCGGGTACTCTCTTTACGCCGCGATTGTCAGGATACAGGAATCGGGCGAGGCGCTTTACGACGGGGAATATGGCTATGAATACGGCGATCTCCCGGAGTCATACGAGATGGGGGAGATATTTGAGTGCGTCTGCGTTCTTGAATATCTCGTTGCTCCTGACGGAAAGGCGGCGAATTTCGAAAGACTCTATTTCTCCAAGGAAGAAGTGCTGCAGACCGAAGAGCTTGAAGACCTTTACCCTCAAGATGAAAGTATAGAGGAGTGGACCGGCAATGCCGGTGCGACAGTTGAACGCACGTACCATCTTGCCGCTCTTGTTCTCTGGCCCAGGGAAAATTCCCTTGAGCTTATAGCGTCGGACGATATTTGCGGGGCTGTGGGTTATGTCGAGACGCTGATTGAGAGCGGAGATCCGGAGGCGCGGGCGTTCGCGTCGCGGATTCACGAGATATGGCGCGACGGGAGACGCTATCATCCGGACACGATGGGCAAAGCCCTCGGCGCCGCGCTGCGCATTCTGGTCGGACTGGAAGACGCGTCGTCTGCCGGACTTCTCCTCAGTTCCTCGATTGCGTACTGCAGGAGCGAGGAAAGAGCTGATATAAGGGCGGCTCTGTTGCTTGCCGGACCGGATTTTGCCCGCGATTTCCTCCCGGATCTTATTCGCGGAAACCTCGTTAGCCGTCCCGAAGATGTTTTCAATCTTGTGGCGGAGTTCTGCCGGGAACTCGGCCGCGACGCGGGATGGAGCGAGGTCCTCACCGACAGCCTGTGCGGTTCGATTCTGCCTGGGCTTTCCGACTCTCTCGCCAAAAAGGAGGAATCTGTTTCTTCGTGGAGCTGGGGGCTCGGCCGCGACGCAGAAGTTTCCCCTGAAGCGGCAGGAAATCTTCTCGCGGCGTTTCTTTGTCTGGACTTGTCGGAAGAGTCGGGGCAGGCTGTGTCCGTTCTTCTTGATCATCCCGTATGCGCAAGTCCCGATCGGGTTATTCCGCGCGCCCTGGAGTTTCTCCTTGAGTTTAAGCGGACGGGAAGTTTCAAAACCCTGTGGAAGCGTGTGGCGGAATTCCTGCTTGAGCGAAGCGCCGCACCGCCGGAACCTCCCAGGGACTGGAAAATCGCCTCCGTTGCGGGGTGTGGATGCGGGGACTGCGATGTTCTTCGGAAGTTCTGCGAAGACCCCTCCGCAATGAAACATCGCTTCAAAGTGAACAAGTCGACACGGGGTCACATAAGAAGCGTAATCAGCAGGCACGATCTTGATATCACCTGTTGTACCGAGAGGAAGGGCAGGCCTTACACGCTGGTGTGCAGCAAGACCCGTTCAGCCCACGAAAGAAGTCTCGAGCGTTATGAAGGAGACATAACTGAAATGAAAAGGCTTGTCTCCATGGTGCCGGAGCTTGAAACTCAGACCTTGGAGCATCTCAATGACGCGGTGGCGCGACACGGCTGACTTTGATAAGCCTAAATGGTGTTTTCGTCCACCGTGATGGGACCTGGCCTGGAAATCGGGAAAAGCTCAAACCCAATCGAGGCGGGTCGGCGGTCGTTTGACTGCATCACTTGAATTTTGAGTTCGAGTATAAGTAGAATACATAATGACTAAAGGTTCCTCCCTAATGACAAGAACCCAAGGGGTTCTCTCCGGTGACGGGATAGTTGGGGAGGTCAGCTTTCCTGCTTTCTAACAGTAACAGGTTTTTTCTAGAGATATAGTCATTAGGGCACCTCCAGGAATTGCTTTTCCTCTCATTTTTATTATATTATATACTTGATTGGTAAAGAAATCGAAAGAGAGCTGATCTGATTATTAGCAAGAGTTGGTTAAGGTTTTCGGTTTCGACGCTCATGAATGGACATAAATTTTTTGAACTCGGATCTGAAGAAACTATGCGAAGATCCAAAACATGCTAGCAGGAAACTTGGGAACGCGTCGGCCAAAAAATTAAAAACCCGATTAAGAATTCTGGAAGTAGCTGCCAAACTCGGAGAAATCCCTGTTGGTCGCCCGCATCCCTTGAAGGGAAAACGGACCGGGCAATTCGCCGTGGACTTGGCTGGCGGACACCGCTTGGTGTTTGAACCGTTCGATGATCCTGTGCCGCTTAACGAAGACGGGAGCGTGAAATGGAGAGAACTTGAGTCAATACGCATTGTGTTTATTGGAGACTATCATGACTGAGAAGCTTGATCGGTTTGAACCGAAATGGATGTCGCCGCCCGGAGATACGATCCTGGATGCCCTTGCGGAAAAGAACTGGACGCAGTCAGAATTCGCACGTAGGGCGGGCTATACGGCAAAACACGTGAGTCAGCTTATAAAGGGTAAGGCCGCAATCACGGAAGATACTGCGCTTCGACTGGAACGGATTCTGGGGGGCAGCGCGAGATTCTGGCTGGCGCTGGATGCGAGACATCGCGAGGAGGTGGCGCGGGCGGAAGAAATCAAGCGACTGGAGAGTCAGGTCGAGTGGCTGAAAGAACTTCCCCTCACACAGATGGTCAAGTTCGGCTGGATAGAAAAATGCGCCAAAAAGACTGATCAGGTTTCAGAGTGCCTTAAATACTTCGGCGTTGCTTCCGTGTCTGTGTGGAGAAAAGAATATCCTGCGCCGCAAGAGCTGGCCGCTTTTAAGTCTTCAGAGAAATTCGAGAAGAAAAACGGCGCCGTGGCGGCCTGGCTGCGCAGGGGTGAACAGATAGCCGAACAACGTTCGTTCGGTAAGTACGACAGGAAGGGTTTTATCAAGAAGCTTCTCGGCATCCGAAAACTTACGAACGAAACCGACCCGGACATATTCGTTCCCGAACTGATTAACGAATGCGCCGAAGTTGGCGTTGCTGTTGTATTTGAACTGGCGCCCGTCGGCTGTCCGGCCACCGGCGCGACGCGATGGCTGGCTCCGGACAAAGCTCTGATAATGCTAAGCCTGCGGCATAAAACCAACGATCACTTGTGGTTTGCTTTCTTCCATGAGGCAGCACACATACTTCTTCACGGGAAGAAGATGCTGTTTCTTGAGATTGAAGGTGACGGAAACAGTCGCGAGCGGGAAGCTGACGAGTTTGCGAGCAACTTCCTGATTCCGAGACAAAAAGCCGATGCTCTTCGTTTTCTTGCGCATACCAAAACGGCAGTAAGAAGGTTTGCTGAGGAGATTGGCGTGGCGCCTGGGATTGTCGTCGGCAGAATGCAGTATGAAGGGTATTTACCCATGAGTTATCTGAACGGACTGAAAGTGCGCTACGAGTGGGGAACTGGGCGGAGTTAGATAACCCATATCACATCTGAGCCTGCGGCTTCCCAGATGATCGAGGAAAGCCTGAGAAAAAGCCGAAAACCTAAGTTCGCGAAAAATTACGAGCACTCCCGGGCTCCCAGCGGGGCGACCTGGATTATGGGAAAGAAGCCGGTTCAGTTCTTTTAAATGTCGGGGACGCTTAACCATCATGCGGGGTTATATCGTCAAAATTGGAAGTCTGCCGTCCAGTTTTTATGGTTATTGGAAGATCGCGGAAGAAAAAAAGACTGCTCTTTGGACATAGACAAAATAGTTTCATGTCAATGTTTCTCTTCGCATCTGGTTGTTTTTCTCTTGAGAGGGCCTGACAATTCAGTTATTCTAAACTCATAAATAATGGAGTTTCAATACTCGATATGTCGGATAATGAGTTTCCAAGAGAAATAGCCGCGTCAGTCAGGCGCATGGCGGGGCACTTTCCTGCCGTTGTCGTTACGGGCGCTCGCCAGACGGGCAAGACAACGCTGCTGACGAAACTGTTCGGGGACTATAACTACGTAAGTCTCGACCTTCCGGCGGAAGCGCAGTTGGCAGAAGAGGATCCTCAGTCGTTTCTGTCGCGTCATCCCGCGCCGCTGCTCGTGGATGAGGTTCAGTACGCCCCCAAGCTGTTTCGCTACCTGAAGGTTGAAATAGACAAGCGCAGGGATATGAACGGACGCTTCATTCTGACCGGGTCGCAGAAATTCAGCCTGATGCAGGGAGTATCGGAATCTCTGGCGGGACGTTGCGGCGTGCTTGAGCTAGAAGGCCTTACGGTTCAGGAACTTGGGCCCGTGTTTTCCCGCATGGAAGAGGGCGAGGGGATGGCCGGGATTCTCGCTCGCGGGTTTATGCCGCAGCTCTGGAAGGATCCGGCGATGAAGCCCGCGGACTATTTCGCCAGCTATCAGGCGACTTATCTTGAGCGCGATGTGCGCCAGCTTTTAAATGTTTCGTCGTTGCGGGACTTTGACCGCTTCATGCGCGCCCTGGCTCTTCGCAGCGGACAATTGCTTAACAAGTCGGAAATTGCCAAGGAGACGGGAATAAACAGCAAAACCGCCGACAAGTGGCTGAACGTGCTTGTGGCTTCTAACCAGGTTACGCTGCTTGAACCTTGGTTTGCGAATCCGGGGAAGCGTCTTGCGAAGACGCCCAAACTTTTTTTCAATGATGTCGGGTTGCTGTGTTTCCTTCTGGGGCTTAAAGGACAGGCGGTGACCGAAAGCTACCTGATTGGAGCGATATGGGAGACTTTTGTTTTTGGCGAACTGCGGAAATACCTGTCTCTGGCGGCTCCGGAAGCGACCATATGGCACTATCGGGACCAGTCACGCGAAACCGATTTCATTATTGAGAAGGACGGTCGTCTCACTCTGGCGGAAGCGAAATGGAAGGAACTTCCGACGCCGCGTGACTTTGCTCAAGCCCTCAAGGTTCATGAGCTGCTCGGACCGCGGGCAAGATGGCCTGTTATGGTGCTGTGCCGCACCCGTCAGAGCTTTCCGGTTGCGGAAAAACTGCTTGCCGTAAACGCGTTCAGATTTCGGGAACATCTGGCATGAAGTCATGTTTCCGATTCTCTGTCCCGAGGGGTCTTAGAAGCGGATTCATATTAAGCGGGTGCTTTGTAAAAGCAATGTTTTGCGGCACCGGATTACGGGCTGCAGGGGTTGGCGGGACATGTTCGGTACTTGTTAAGCGGCGAGGCTGTTCCCCCGTCTTCAATATGGTTGTTACGGAAAACGACATCGTGGGGGAAGACCGGCAGGGAACAAGGAGGCATGGTTCAGGAATCCTCTGGATTTCTTTACTCCTTGCCGTATAGTAAAGAACATGCTATCTTTACTGTTATCAGCTTTGTAAAGAGGTGCGGAATGCCGAAAGTCAGCAGCAAAAGACAAATCACGCTCCCGGCCAGCCAGTGCGATCAGCTTGGCATTAAGCCCGGCGATTATATTGAAACCTTTGTTGCTGACGGCCGCTTAACCATCGTCAGGAAGGTGGAAGGGGCCGCCCAGGGACTGTTGCGGTACGTTAAGGGCGATCCTTCAGTAACGGATCAGGAATCCCTGGAAGACGCACTGGATCCATGATTGCGGTCGACACCAACGTGCCGTTGCGTTATCCGCTGAATGACGATGCGGCGCAGGCCGATACAGCGGCCAGTCTGATCAAGGGCGGCGATGCGGTTCTGATAACCGACGTGGTGCTGGCAGAAACCCTCTGGACGTTAAGCGGGAAGAAGTACCGGCTTACAAGGATCAATTGGCCGGAGCGGTCCATGCGTTGTTTGAGGAGCCGAATGTGCGCTTTGAAGACGGGGCGGCCGCGTGGATGGCTTTAAATGACTATCTGGAATCTGACGGGGCTGATTTTGCCGATGCTCTGATCATAAACAAGGCCCGGGCGGTAGCCAAAGCGCAGGGCGGACCATTTTCCTGTTCCTACACATTTGATAAAGCCGCCCGGAAGTTACAAGGGGCCAGGATGCCATAGAACTCCGATCTTGATGCGCCAGAATCCTTGAATAAAAGGAGCAAGGACAAAAAGTTGAGCGACTGCCCGACATTTCTTTCCGTTTCGCAAGGCAGTGCGGGACCTGAAATTATGCTTTTTGCGGTTTTCTCAGTAAATTTTTACCCCACATTCAGAGAGGATGACGAAAAATCCGGACCAGGATACGAAACGCTGGGGTCCGGTTCCAACGTAACGGAGTATCTCGATGTCAAAACATTTTAAGATCTTTCTGGTTTTCGCTGCGTGTCTTCTCTTTGCCTCGGTCGGGGCGCAGGCCCTCACTCTCACGCAGGCGAAGATAATGGCCCTTGAGAAAAACCATGACGTAAGGGTATGGATGCTCGGCGTCGACGCCGCACGCGGGGAGTACAAGAGCAAACGGGGAGTCTATGACCCCGAGATAAGTTTCATGGCCTCCTACGCCGACACAAAAACCCCCGTTCTCAGCGCCTTCATAGAGGACGGAATAGTAAACGCCGAGGTTTTCTCCTTCGGAAGCGAACTCTCGGGGAAGCTGCCCACCGGAACCTTCTACAAGCTCTACGATCTTGAAGTATCGCGGATCGAGACCGATTCTCCGCTTGAGAGCCTGAGCCCTTCGTGGGCCGCGAGCCTAGGTTTCAGCGTGGGGCAGGAACTGCTCCGCGGCTTCGATATAGCCTCCAACAGGGTATCCGTGGTGCTCTCGAGAAAGAACAGGGACATATCCGTTTACGAATTCGAACTCATGGTGGCGAAGACTCTTTTCGATCTTGAGAGAAGCTACTGGGGAGTCGTGGCCGCGGCCCACGACCGCGACCTTGAGAAAAAAGCCTACGATCTTGCCTTGGACCTTGAGAGAAGAACCCGAATAAAAGTGGAGGTCGGGGTTCTGCCCAGGGTCGCCCTCACCCAAGCGCGCTCTGAAAGCGCCGCCAGGAAGGTGAGGATGATAAACTCCGAGAACGCCTACGAGGCGTCTATGGATGCGCTTAAAAACCTGCTCGTTATCCCCTTGGAGGAAAGCGTTGAGCTGCTCGAGGTAACCGATTCCATGCCTACCGCTTACGAACCGCCCTCGGAGGCCGTGGCCGTGGTGCAGGCGTTTGAGAACCGCCCCGAGATGCGCCGGGCGGAGCGGGAGATGGAGAAGGCACAGGCGCTTAAGACCTTCTACTCCCGCCAGAGACTGCCGCGTCTCACGGTCGAGGGCCGTCTCGAGTACCTGGGCCTTGGGGGCTCCGAGAATCCCGACAGGCTAGTTTTCGGAGAGTCTGGCGGGGTGCCCCGGCGCTTTGCCGATTCTTCGCATGCCTACGACAGCATCGTCGACCGCGATTTTCCGAGCTGGAGCGTTACGGGGAAGTTAAGTTTTCCAATTTTCGGTAGAAAGGCCGGGGGAAACTACGCGAAAGCCCGCGCCGACTATGACCGAAGCGTTATAAGCTACCAGAAACAGAAAGATACAGTGCGCCTCGACGTTAGGAACGCCATAAGGGAGATCGCAAGCAGCCAGAGGAGAATGGAAGCCGCCCTGCTTTCCACCAATCTCGCAAAGGAGGTGCTCGGGAACGAGGAGGAGAAGTTCAAGGCGGGACTTTCCACCACCAGGGAACTCCTCGAAGCGCAAAGGGATCTCATAGGTGCGGAGTCCAGCTACATAAGCGCTTTTGCCAGCCACCGGGTAGCCCTTGCCGATCTTGAGCGTGCGAGAGGGACAATGATAGAGAGCAATTCCTTTCTCATAGAGAACCACTCGGACATCGGGCCTTATCTTGAGGTTGACTGATTCCCCCCGCCGGTCGAGGTTAAAAGCGGCTTTTTTCTTTTTACAATGGTCATGCCCAAACTTGGATTTGGGGGCACTTGCTTAATTCTCACCTTTAATTGAAGGCCCAATCAAAGCTTTTCTGAATTCCGGACTTTCCAGAGATTGTCCGTGCAGAAGACAG
>JAPOYE010000055.1 GCA_026706695.1 Candidatus Dadabacteria bacterium
AAATTCAACTCTAGTCTTCTTGCTTGATTTAAACTTTTAGAAGGGTACTGGTACAGTAGCAGCCAACAGGATAGATTCTGCTCCGTACTGTCCAAATGCTTCGACGAGTAATTCCCTCTTTTGCGGATCTAGTTCCGCAAGTGCCTGGCAGGGTTCAACCCTGCAGTTATCCTCTATAGTGCTAACAAGTCGACGCAGTTTGTCGATATAATCCGCTTTTTGATCAGCCGTATTTTCTACAAAGGCGTGTCCGGCATCTGTTTTTAACAATACTCCTGTTTCCTTCTTACCAATCAGTTCTTCGTTCACTACCATCTGACGTAGTTCATTCACTGTGTTTCTGGAAACCACGATATCTGCTGACCAGTTCTCCAGTATGTCCAGTCTATCTAACAGGAACAGCGATGAAATCGCACTAATATCTAAAACAACCGTATTGCATGATTCAAGTGCTTTAGCAGCCTGATCGCGTTCTTCGTTCGAACCAGAACAACACTTCACGAATACATCCTTCGAGTTAGCTAGATACAGAAGTGCGTCAAATGCATTTTTGTCAAAATTTTTGCTGCCGAAAAGATGAAGTGGGAGGGATCTCTCCTCGTAAAGTTGTTGAAGATTCAATACGCTTTCATACCGGTAGTCAACATACTCTAAGATTGTGCTTATATCGGGTTCCAGTTCGCCTGATTGGCCAGTGTTCTGCGGTATTCTGAGAAATTGCATGTCTTGTAGTAACTCTGGAAACCGTATTTGCCACTGTCCAATACAGTCCTGAAAGCGATGGACATACTTGTTCTCGATTTTCGTGATTTCGCCGATCCGATTCTGGATGCCTCTGGCAAGGACGAAAGTTTCTCCAACTTTCTTTCCCATCATGGCTCTGCATATTTCGTTATCGGGTGAGAGTTCGCGTTCGGGGAATTTTGAATCTGGATTTGGTGTGTCCTCGACAATAATTTGATGAGTGAAAGAGTCTCCCTCTTCAACGTAAGACACAACCACTCCCGTCTCGACACATTCAGGACTATCTAACTTTGGTTGTCCTTCATCGACTTCTAAAATTACTACCGTAAATGCTTTATGTGCATCGGGGTCTTCAAAATTACCGCGAAGAACCTCGTATCCATACTGGATTGCGAGCGGTTCTTGATCTATCGCCTTTAGAACCCGCACGGCCTTGAGAGCCATTTGTGGATTCACCTGATCGGGTTCCGGCAGACTTGAAGGATCCTTGTCTATCAATTCAGGTTTGCCAAGCGCGAGCCCCATCCATGAGCGCTCGAGTTTGAGTTCCTTATCATCGGGTCGACGGCTGATTTCCTCGTCAAGAATTTTTATCGCTTTATCGGTGTCGTATTGCTCGAGAAGAGAAAGTTCTTTATAAAGCAGATTTCGGTCAATCGCTCCAGCTTGTCGCAGCTTTTCGAAGATATCAAGCATGATTCCATCCCTATTTAGCTGGTCTGCACATTGTAGAAGATTCATCGTATCGGAACCAAGCGTGTTTGGAACGGCAATCCGCTGCCAAAGCGGGAGAGCGTCTCCAAAACGCTTCAGCTCAGAAAGCAGTAGCGCAAGCCGCCGAATTTCAAATACCGTAGTCGCATCATTCGTGAGCGCAAGCGCATCATCTGCGCAATCTGAAGCTTTATCATTTTGCCCTTCCAGCAAATGGAGCGTTGAAGCAAGCGTCTTGAATTTGATATCTGACACTGTTTCCGCAGGAACTTCCTTCCTAAGCTTTTGACAGGTATCAAACTGTTTTTCCTTTGCAAACGCTTCTAGTCCGAGTCCAATTGCCTTTTCCCGAGAATCCTCCCGCAGTTCTAACTTGTTTTTTGCCAACTGCGAGAACAACTCTCCTGCATCAGAATAATCGCCGGGCTCTCCTCGTTCCATGAGCATCATGCCAAAGATCATTTGACCTTGGGACGACAACGCCTCCGGCGGTACGCAACGCACCAAGTCAATCGCCTCGTCAAGTTTTCCCTCGATACGGAGCAACCAGCCACAGGCTTCAATGACTAAAGTATTTTGAGGGGCAATTCTCCTTGCCTCTTCCAAATCTTCACGAGCCTCCGCATTCTTTCCAAGAACCGTTCTGACTTTTTGTCTGGTAAGCAGGGCTTCGACCTCTCCAGAAACGGAATGATTCTCTTTGGCAAACGCAATTGCTTTGCCAAGAGCGTCTTCGGCTTCCAAGAGTTTTTCCTCGTCACAGAAAAGGTTTTCGGCTCCATACTGCTCAACGCTCCTTGAAAGCTCCATCTGAAAGATAATTTGTCCCAAGTGCAACCAAGTTTCTGACGCACGACTCCCGGCATCCACAGCAATCCTGATGAATTCCTCGGCTCTCCGAAGGTTGCCTGAGTTCAGCGCCCTGCGTGTCAAAGGGATCGCCACTTCATCTTTTTTAAGCAAGTTTTCAGGTATAGAGTCTTTTATATGCTCAAGAGTTGCCGAATCCGGTGCGCTTTGAATAAAGACACCTAGCACTCGTTCGGAGCGAGGAAACTCTTTTCTTAGCTTTTGAGACAATTCAAACGCTTTACTGCGTTGCTCAAGCAAGAGATAGCCAAGAGCTTCATTAGTTTGAGCCATTTCATCGGTAGGTTGGTGCTTTTTTGCTTCTATATACAGACCAGCAGTATCTTTTAAACTGCCAATTGATGCCTCAACAGCAGCAAGATTTGTTAATATCCTGAATTTATGTCGTGGCGTAAGTTCGTCCCAGCTTCTTACTTTGATTCGCTGAAGTAACAGCTTTGCCACTTGATAGTCGTGTTTTTCCAGAAAATCTCGCGCTTCATCAATCTCTGCATGAAAGCCATCTTTGTTGTGGTTGCCGCGACCCGGTGCAGATCTTTCAAGTAACTCGTCAACCTTTGACTCAATCCTTTTGCTTACATCAAGCGGTGCTCCGCTTTCGTACCAATCGCAAACGTCTGGATTCTCTTCAAGAAGTTCCTCAATTCGAGGCCAGTCAAACACTTCCACCGCAAACAGCCCCTTTTCTCTATGCTCTCGGTTTACTTCTATCATCAAGTCATGGATTTCTCCCCCGGCTTTAGAGGTTGTCATAATTACATAGAGACCAAGAGGAGGTTTAAATTTTTTCGCTTTTTCGATCTCCTTCCTAATCTCGGCCTGAGTAATCATTTTCCCTTCTTCGTGCAATTTGCACTGCGCGGCGCGCAGGGGTTCCTGCCCGCTTAAATCAATGATATCAACTCCGTTCTGAATCTGCCCTCTTGTTGCATAGGTATTTAGTTGTGGACATTTCCAGTGAACCCGTAGCAATCTTAAACAGAGGCTTTCAAAATCCTGTTCGTTCTTCGGTCTGTTATAACTTTTACGCATGTTTTTTCGATTGGTGCTTATGTTATCTTTCCTTTAGTTTCGGGTCTATCGCGTTTCTGAATCCTTCCCCCACCAGATTAAGAGCCGTAACCGTCACGAAAATCGCAAGCCCTGGGAAAAGAACAAGCCACCACGCGAAATCCACGTACTTCTGGGACTGCGAGATTATCTCTCCCCAGCTGGGTTCCGGGGGCGTCACCCCGAACCCGAGAAAGCTGAGACTCGATTCAACCAGTATCGCTCCCGCCACTCCGAAGGTGGCGCTCACCAGAACGGGCGCGAGAGCGTTTGGAAGCATGTGCTTTAGTATAATCCTGCGGTCGCCGCTTCCAAGCGCCCACGCCGCCTCGACATAGTTCGTCTGGCGAAGTTTCAGAAACTCCCCGCGAACGAGCCTCGCCACGCCCGTCCAGCCCGTTATACCTATCACTATCATGATGTTGTAAATGCTGGGTTCCGTAAAGGCGAGGATGGTAAGAATCAGGAAGAAAACGGGAAAAGTGATCATCACCTCTATCAGCCTTGAAATCGCAAAATCGATCCAGCCGCCGTAATAACCCGCGACCGCCCCCAGTATTATTCCTATCACCATGGCTATCCCGACGGCGACCACCCCTATTGAGAGCGATATCCTCGCCCCGTGAATCATCCTGCTGAGAACATCCCTTCCCCTGTCGTCCGTGCCAAGAAAATGGTTCCCGTCGGGAGCCGAGAGAACGGAAAAGAAATCGCTTTCCGTGGGACTGTACTTCACGGGGGGAAAAATCGCGAACGAATCCGGATCGTCAAGATACATGCCCCGAAGGTCCTCTCCGCGAAACTCGGGATAATCGATAACCACGGGGAAATAGTACTTGCCCTCCTCAACGAGCACTATTGGCCTGTTGCCGGCGAGGAAACTTTCAAAAAGCGCCGTCACCGCCAAGAGGACTATGAAGAAAAACGAGACGTACGCCAGGGAGTCCTTCTTGAACTCGATCCACACCCTGTCCCAGTACCCGATGCCTGAACCCTGCTTCATGACTTCCTCTCAAAGCCGATTCTGGGGTCAACCACGGCGTAGGTTAAATCCGATATGAGAATGCCGATCAGGGTAAGGAAAGCGGAGATGGTGGCGACGGCCATTATGACGGGGTAGTCCCTTGAAAGCACGGACTCAAATCCCAGCCTTCCTATCCCGGGGATCGAAAAGATGGTCTCTATGATAACGCTTCCCCCTATCATGGCGGGAAGAATCGAGGCGATTATCGTAACTATTGGGATAAGCGAATTCCTCAGGGCGTGCTTGAAAAGCACCCTGCTGGGCGCAAGCCCCTTGGCCCTCGCGGTCCTTATGTAGTCCTCCCTTAGCACCTCAAGGAGGCTTCCCTTCTGGTAGCGCGAAAGCGACGCGAGGGAGGCGTAGGTAAGGCAGAACACGGGGAGAACAAGGTGCCAAAGGAAATCGAGGGTTCTCTCGAGAAAGGGAAGGTCCTCATATCCCCTCGAGTGCACTCCGTATATGGGGAAGATATCAAAAGCTCCCCCGCCGCCGAAGAAATAGATAAGCACCACGGCCATCCAGAAGCTCGGAATCGAGTAGAGGAGAAAAAGAACGAAAGTCGTTGCGCGCTCCGCAAAGCTCCACTGCCTGACGGCTGACCAGGCCCCGATCGGTATGGCTAACAGGTACACGAGGAAGATCGAAAGAGCGTTCAGTATGAGAGTAATCGGAAGCCTTTCCGCTATCTTGTCTATGACAGGGCGGTGGTCCTTGTAGGAATTTCCGAAATCAAGCGTCACGATCTGGCCGAGCCAGATGAAATACCTCTGGTGAACGGGCTTGTCGAGACCGTAGAGCTTTTTGGTCTGCTCGACTATCTCCTTGGTCACCTGATCGCTTTTTATTCCCTGATCAAGCGACATCCTGCTCTCAACGGGGCTCCCCGGCGCAAGCTGTATCACCAGGAAAGTGATAAGGGTGATCCCGAACAGTGTGGGAATCATCAGCAGAAGTCTTTTCAGGATGTAGTCTTTCATTGCGTCCGTCAAACCTCAGGGGAAATTATACACATAACAGTTTTTGTTTATGTGCACATGGCCCAGCACGATTAACCGGAATCAATCAGTTCGAGTCAAACTCTCCGCCCCGAATTTCGAGATGACTTCCAATGTCTCGCGTACGTCGTTCCAGGTCGTCGAGTGGTTGATGACGCACATCCTGAGCGCAAACGTCCCGTGAAGAAGCGTCGATGATATGAACGCGCGGTCTTCCCAGAAAACACGGGCGAGCACGGTTCTGTTGATTTCTTCCAGCACGTCCTCGCCAAGGTCGGTGTTTGCGGGGTTGACGCGGAAGCATGCGATCCCCAATGTCGCAGGAGTTAACATCTCCAGGACGGGACTACACTCGACGTACTCCCCAATCCGGTGCGCCAGCGTCATCCCATGCGATACGGCTCGCCGGAACGCGGCCATTCCGAAAGCCTGAACCGACATCCAGATCTTCAGCGCCCGAATGGAGCGGCTGAGTTGCATGCCCCTGTCCGAAAAATTCGGATGGTTAGCGCCCCAGATCGTGTCCTGGAGAATATCGTGCTTGGTGGCGAACGCCCGCTCGAGCGTGCGCACATCCTTCACCATCAGGCCGCCTGTCTCATAAGGCTGAAAGAACCACTTGTGCGCGTCCAGCACAACTGAATCGGCTCGCTCGATTCCACTCAAGATCTTCTTGCCTTCCTCGGTCACGATGGCAAAGCCTCCATGCGCGGCGTCGACGTGAAGCCATATATCCTGGGCCTCGCAGTAGTCCGCCATCGCTTCCAGCGGGTCGACAGCTCCGCTGCTGGACGTTCCAGCGCTCGCGCACACCGCGATGGGACTGAGTCCGGCGGCTCGGTCCTCGGCCACTGTCTCGACAAGCGCATCCATGTCCATACGGAAATGCTCATCGGCTGGAACCATACGAATGCATTCTGGACGAACACCTATAATCCTGGCCGCTTTGACGAGCGCACTGTGGCTCTGGTCGCTCATGTACAAGCTGGCACGTTCCGGGTGGTTTGCGGCCTCCCGCGCCGCGACAAGGGCATCAAGGTTCGCCGCCGAGCCCCCGCTCGTCAGCAGTCCGCCCGCGCTCTCCGGATAGCCAATCCAGCGCCGGAACCAGTCGATCACGACAAGCTCCAGCTGGCTCGGACCGCTCGAAATCAGCCAGGAGCTCTGGTTGATGTTAAATCCGGCAATCATGAAGTCAGCCAGCACTCCGGGCCAGGTGGGCTGCGAAGGGATAAATCCAAAACAACGCGGGTGGTCCAAGCGCAGTGCGATCGGAAGGATCTCGCGTGCGGCTTCCTCGATCACTTGCGAGGCCGAACGGCTCTCCTCGGGTGGAGGCTTGAGCAGCCGATCCTCAAGTTCTCGTCGGAACTCTCCCTCCCAAGCACCTTCTTCGGGCAAGTTCTCAATGCGCGACACCACCAACTCTGCCGTTTGGCGTGCAAGTTCCAGCATCTGTTCCGGTGACATGCTGAGATCACCGCCGGCCCATTCATCACCGCCTTTTGCTTTGCTCATCGCATGTCCTCACGGGCGCAGAGATAAAGTGCGCCGGATAATAAAACAGACAATGCGGGCGCAAGCATAAAAAGCGCCTGTCCGCTTCTGCTTTCTACAGTGGAACCCATTTCTGCTGAAATTTTTATTAATGTTCTCCCTTTTTAACTCGCACCACTTGAACTTTAAAGTGCACCACTGACTTTGATAACTCTCTTTCAGGGGAG
>JAPOYE010000056.1 GCA_026706695.1 Candidatus Dadabacteria bacterium
TTAAGGGTATCGATTCTACCGAATGTAACCTCAAAGTCAAAGAAATTTAAGCGGGCAGGACAAAAGATTTAGAAGTCATAAAAAGCAATGACGAATATTTTCGAGAGAATGAAGTCGAAAAGTATTATCAGGAAAAGCGAGATCACAACAGTTTTAGTGGTGGCGTTTCCGACCCCGCGTGTTCCCCCCTCAGCCTTCATTCCCACATAGCAGCCCGTGATCGCCACTATGATTCCGAAAAACAGAGTCTTGGAAATACCGGTCATCAGGTCTTCAAGAGAAACCCAGCCTCTTATGCTTTCGATGAAAAGAGTGGGTTTCACGTTAAGTTCCATCTGAGAGATGATCATCGCCCCTCCTATGCCCGCGAGGTTAGATATTACCGCAAGTAGTGGAAAAGATATTATGCATGCCATAAGCCTCGGAGAGACAAGTTTTCTGATCGGATCGGCTCCAAGGGTCTTTATGGCGTCTATCTGCTCCGTTACCTTCATCGAGCTTATCTCGGCCGTGATACCGGAACCAACCCTGCCGCCCACAAGAAGAGAGGTTATTATGGGACCGAGTTCCCTCACGAACGAGAGAGTAACCACGGGACCTACAAGCCCCTTCGCCCCGAACCACGCGAATCCCCACGCCAGCTGCACCACCATCACCATTCCGATCGCCATGGCGGAAACCACTACTATTGAGATGGAGCGATAACCTATATCGTATATCTGGGCCATCAGAAGACCGTAATCATATGGGGGAGTAACAGTAGCTACGATTGAATTCCAGAAGAAAAAACAGACCTCTCCAACACCGAGAACAAAGTTAAGGAAACTGTTGAAAACCTCGGATACAAACCTGCTCATTTAGCCCAGATCTCCTCGAAACCTGAAACGAAATCAATGAACTTCCCAAGATTCGCTTTGAAGTCGGCCGGGCCCGCGGAATAACTGAAGTCATAATCGCACTTGCCAGATTTATGCACTACCGTAGCAAGCATGAAACTCTCATCGTCAAGCGACGCCTCGTATTCCGTGTATAGCCCCGCTGCACCGTCGACTTCGATATCCTTTCGCAGTTTAATCCGCTTCTTGCTCAAGCCAACCACCAAGGAATCTGAAAGCGTCTGAAGATCATAATCCCGGTCCGCGCAGAGCGAACTTACCGTTAACACGAGGTCACTCGCCGGATTGTAAAAAGCTATATCCCCACCTTCTATCGACACTCTTTCCCAGTTCTGCGAAAGAGGTGCGACACGGTACCTGTTTAGCTCCGTGGTGTAGACCCAGTCCTTCATCTTTCCAGACTTCCTGTCATCACCCGAGGCATAGTTCACCAGAAACTTCGTGGCAGAGCACGAACTCATAAGGAAAATCAGCGAAAGCCCCAAGAAAAAAAAGACCTTTTCCCGCATAGTGCAAAAACTCCATCGCCCAGTAAGGACACGTAAGTGCTTAACGTACTTGAATATATACTAAAAACCAAGCATCATAGGACCCAAAAACAAACCGAGGTGCGATATTGAGTTCCGTAACGATCTACACAAGTTTTTATTGCACTTACTGCAGAAGGGCAAAAAGGCTCCTTGACAAAAAACAAGTGGACTACGAAGAGATAAGGCTTGATGAAGACATAGAAAAAAGAAAGGAGCTCGTTGAGAGCCTTAACTGGAGAACCGTACCCATGATCTTCGTAAATGAGCAGTTCATAGGCGGTTACGACGACCTTGCGGCCCTTGAGCGTTCAGGGGAACTTGACCGTATGCTTGCTTCCTAAACACAAGGCGATTCCTGATTACGCCTTCCCGTCGACTGGAAGCCTTTGACACTTCCACAGCCAGCATGTACCATCATATTCAGATTCAGGTTAAGGGAATCGGGTGAAAGTCCCGAACTGTTCCCGCAGCCGTAATAAGGGTTTTTTCCTGCCCATGCGAGGCGCGCTTGCGCTTCGGGTCACTGGCTTTAATACAGCCGGGAAGGCCGCATCCGGAAAAGTTGCTCTGTTTTGATAACAGGCGACCCTTTAAGTCGGAAGACCTGCCTGCGTCAATCTAGTGGTTCTGCCTCGGGAGTTAGGCGTATGGCGATTAAAAACACATTTTTTATTTCCGGCGCATTCGCGCATTTCCTATTTTCCGTCCTATGTGTTCATTCATTTAGCCGCTCTTCCGGGGAAAGCTATCTACCAGCACTTGGAGGAGTCAAGAATGAACAGACTTAAGATATTTTTCGTCTTTATTTTGATTCCAGTTCTGTTTCCGTCCGCGGGTTTTTCGGAGGAGAAAGAAATGGAAAGAATTATTGTGACGGGTACAAAAACTTGGATTGCCGCCGAGCTTCTCGGTTCTTCCGTTACCGTTATAGACAGAGAGGAGATTGAAAGAAGCGGGGAAAAGGACATCGCGGCCATACTTTCGAGAGTCCCTGGGTTCAACGTAGTCAGTTCGGGGGGCCGGGGAGGATTTACTTCCATTTTCGCAAGGGGCGGGCAGTCGGATTACAACCTCGTCATGATCAACGGCGTCCAGATAAACCAAGCCGGCGGTGGATTTGACATCTCCTCTCTTACCACTGAGAACGTAGAGAGAATAGAGATAATAAAAGGCGCGCACTCGTCTCTTTACGGTTCTGACGCGGCGTCTTCCGTTATAAACATAATAACGAAGCGCGGGAGCGGAAAAATGAAAAAAGCAAGCTCCGTGGCCTTGGGATTCCGCGCCGAAGACGCAATGATCTTTGAGCATTCCTCAAGCATCTCGGGCAGTTTCGAGAAGCTGGGCTATTTCATTTCTCACCAGAGAATCATCGATGAGGGAATCCTAGAGATAAACAACGATTACAAAAATAACAACTTCACGGCGAATCTGAGTTTGGAAGCGAACGACGATTTAAATCTCTCATTTTTCTCCATATACAGAGATTCGAAGTTTGAATTCCCGACCGGAGGCGCGGGAGACAGGTTTGACGCGTTCGCTGATCCGGACCAAGGAACTAAGGAAAAATCGCTCGTCACGGGTTCTGACATCATTTTTTCCCCGACCGAATGGTGGGAGAACTCATTTAAGCTCGGCTACGCGAGACTTGATCGGGAAAACTATGACGGGCCCCAGCCCCTTGAATTAGATTCACCCTTCCCTTCGGAGACTCTCGACAAAAGGATATCGCTTGAGTACGGGTCAAGTTTTTTTGTCGACTTCGATCAGGCTTCGAGCATAATCTCGACGGGTTTTGAATACGAGAAAGAAAGTTTCAAGACGGACTCACTGAATGAATCAAGAAAAAACTACGCCTTCTATGCTCAGAACAACTTCGCGCTGCTGAAGAGATTCTTCGTAACAACCGGCGTAAGATATGACGACAACGATTCATTCGGGAGCGAGTGGAGTCCGAGTGTCTTCACTAGGTGGAAAATCAGGGAATCCGGAACCGAGATAAGAGGAGGAATCAGCAGAGGAATCAAGGAAGCCAATTTTTATGAAAACTTCAGTGCGGCTTTCGGAACAATACCCAACCCGGACCTAAAGCCCGAAGAAACACTGACAGCAGAAATAGGCCTCAGGCAGCCGTTGCTTGATAACGCGGTCGAACTTGACTTGAGCTTTTTCCAAAACAAATTCAAAAACATTATCGCTTACAGCTTCACCCCGTTTGAGAATGGAACCAACTACGAAAACATAAGCCGCGCAAAATCAGAGGGAGTCGAAGCCGCAATACGTTTCTACCCTAGCAACAGCTTGACTCTAAGCGCAGCCTACACATACCTTAAAGCCGACGTAACCGATGACGGCGGCCTCGGGTCCCCGTCCTTCTCCGAAGGAGAAAGTCTCATACGGGTCCCCGATCATTCGTTTTCTTTTAACGCAGGATACTCAAAAAATGCCTTTGATCTCAGCCTTTCGGGAAACTATATCGGCAGCAGGGATGATGTGAACTGGAGCGAGTTTCCAAGCACCAGAGTCACAAACGATTCTTTTTTCATCGTTGACGCTGCGGCTTCCTACGAAATCAGCGTGAAAAGATTTGTTGATAAAATCAGGTTGTTTTCAAGAATCAATAACTTGTTCAACGAAAATTATGAAAATGTTTTCGGTTTTTCATCCCCGGGGTTCAGTATGATTTCCGGAGTTTCAGCAGTCCGGTAACGGAGCGGGTTCGAGAAGCTGTCTTGGCGGAGAAAAATCAAGGCTGATCTCAACTGGCCGGGGTGGTGGCTTGAGTTGAGACTGTCAAGAAACCGTGCAGGACGCAAAGTCCACAAGACAGCTTCCCGGATGCGTCCGCATCCACCGTCTTTTTACGTCTTTGCGGGTTAAGGTTTAAATTCGGGAATAACCTCTTTCCCAAAAAGCTCAATCGAGTGCGCTATGACCTCGGCAGGAGCCTGGGGAAACACCATCCTGCACATTATGTTGCGGATTCCTGTTTTCTCCGCGTATTTCTTTACCTCCTGAACGCAGTGCTCAGAGGTGCCGATCATGAAGCGGTCTTCCGCCATGTATTCGAAGAAAGGATCATCAGGGTCAGTTATGTTTTTCCCTCTTATCACTATCTTGACCCCGAGGCTTAGGTAAAACCTGTACATGTTTATCACGTACTCGGTTCCACCTGCCATGGCCTCTTCCGTACTTTCACGCACGTAAGTTTCCCGAAGCAGTATGTGCTCCACTTCGGACGGATCGCGACCGGCTTTCTCAGCCTCATCGTTATACCACCCTAGAGTATCCATTATCATGGGAACCGTCCTGCCGGGACCGATAAGAAGCGGGTACCCGAGGCGCCCGGCCCTCCGCACGGCGGGTTCCTCGAAAGCCCCTATGTATATAGGTATGGGTCTCTGCACGGGCTTGGGAGTAACATCTATGTTTGAGAAGCTGAACCTTTTGCCTTCATAGGAAAAGGGGCCGTCCTCCCAGCATTTCTCGATTATCTCTATGCCTTCTTCAATCCTCGAGGGTCTTTGCGCCACCGGAACTCCGAACCCTTCGAACTCTTCTTTTCTGTATCCTATCGCAACTCCCAGATCGAATCTTCCACCGGAAATGAGATCGACCGTAGCAGCGTCTTCGGCCACCCTCACGGGGTTATGAAGCGTGAGTATCAAGGCTCCGGTACCTATTCTCACCCTCTCAGTCACAGCGGCCATCGCGGCGGCCATCCCAAGGGGTGAAGAGCAGTAACCATCCTCAAGAAAATGATGTTCGGAAAGCCAGACCGAATCGAAATTCACCGCTTCGGCAAGTCTCACGTGCTCTAGGGAATTTCTGTAAAGATCCACATGGCGGTACTCAAGATCCTTGTGGGTCTGCATGCTGAAGAGTCCGACTCCGAATTTCATTTCACACCTCCGGGATATTTACTGGATTATTTGCGTTTAAACTGCAAATTAACCATAATTCTACCGTGATCGCTACCTACTTCCAAAACCATAATCGAGGTGCCATATAATGGGAAAAGAAATAAAATTTGGACTTTCCGCTCCGATGCCGGGAGCTGACGTTGACGGACTCGTAAATTTCTCGATAAAAGCCGACCAGCTTGGATTCGACACTATATGGTACCCCGACCATCTGCTCTTCGTGGCGCCGGGAGCAATTGCTCCCGAGGCGTGGACCGTGGCGGCGGCGGCGGCAATGAAAACGGAAAACATAGCTTTGGGAACGGTTTCTGATCCTCACAGGATGCATCCCGCCGTTTTCGCTCAGAGACTCGCAACCGTTGATCAGCTTTCAAAGGGCAGGGTAGTGCTCTCCCTAGGAGTGGGGGAATCGATGAATCTTGACGCGTTCGGAATCGAGTGGGGAAAACCCCTTTCGAAACTCAGAGAGTCCATAGAAGTCATGGAGCTTCTTTGGGAAACCGACGAACCTGTAGATTTTGACGGAAAGTTCTACAACCTTGAGAACGCATTTTTGCAGATAAAACCCTACGAGAGAAACAAGATACCGTTTTACATGGCCACCCACACGCCCAAGGGGCTTCAGTTGACGGGAGAAAAAGGCGACGGATGGCTGCCGATAGACCTGAATCCCGATCTCTATTCCGGTTACCTCGGGGAGATAAAAGCCGCAGCGAATAACGTGGGAAGATCGCTTGACGACGGTTTTGACCCAGCCCTGTGGGTATTCACCTCTCTTGGAGAAAGCGTTGACGCCGCCTACGAGACTCTCGAACCTTTCAAGTACGTGCTGGTCATGCAGGACCAGTTGCTGAAAGCCGGCTACGACGTCGAGATACCCGAAGAATATCACGGTCTTAACTACTTCAACATAGTGCCGACGGATGAAGAGGGAAGGCAGAGGTTCAGGCAGCTCGGGCAGCTTTTCCCGAGAGAAGCCATACTTGATTTCACCATTACGGGATCGAAAAAAGACTGCATAGAGAAAATCGAGAAGTTCATAGATGCGGGAGTAAGGAATTTCGTGTTGTTCTACAGGTTCAGCCCCGATCCGGACTTGGCGCTTGAAACTTACTCAAAAGAGATAATTCCTTACTTCAAATAAGCTCTCAGCGGGATTGCATTCAATTCTGATTGCCGCAAAAACTCTCCAAGGTAGAAATACGAGATTCGTATTGTGTTCCTTGTCTGATTCCGTAAAAAATCCTCAAAATCATTGAGGTGCTTGAATCTCGTTCTGATGCTATAACTGCAATAATAACGGATTAAATGCGTTAGGAAGGAACAGTTGCTACCCCCCGGATTTCTCTCAATTTATTGACAATTGTCAAAGCTCCTAGTTAGTGTCTGTCAGAAAACCCCTTTCTCCGTCGATTTTCCGACAGAATTCCAGACG
>JAPOYE010000057.1 GCA_026706695.1 Candidatus Dadabacteria bacterium
GTGTTGATGATTTCCGGCCCCGGAAAGTACAGGATAAACCTGGGCTGACGGTCTTTGCCGCAGGTGCTTTGCTGCCTCTCTGCAAGGGAGATCGGCAAGTACCCGCTCTGTATAAAGGAATTATCGGCGACACGTTACTCTATGTCGTCCGGTGCCCTTTCGAGATTCGTTTTTATTATCCGAAGGAAGTTCTTTCCCATTATTTTTTTCACAACCGCCCTCGGATATCCCTTGCCGAGGAGATACTCGGGGAGTGCCGGGAGTTCGGATATATGTCTCATTTCCTCAGGGAAATCATTTATCGGCGCTCCGTCCATGTCGGTTCCCACTCCCACGTGATCCTCGCCGCAGACGCCTATAATGTGGTCTATGTGGGCGCATATGTCTTCGAGGGTGGCGTGACCCTCTCCTTTCCTTAGGAATTTCCCGTAGAAAACAACCCCGATTACCCCGCCCCTCTCGGAGATGGCGCGAAGCTGCTCGTCACGCAGGTTTCTTGGATGATCCACAAGCGCTCTTGAATTAGAGTGGGTCGCAACGGGTATGAGATCGGTTAGTTCCACGCTTTCCCAGAAACAGCGTTCGTTGAGGTGGGAGAGATCAAGCGTGATGCCCAAGGCGTTCATCTGCCGCAGAAGCTCTTTTCCCTGCTCGGAGAGTCCTTCGCTGCTTTCGGGCCCGGAGGCGTAGATGTTCCTGTTGTTCCAGGAAAGGCCGATAGCCCGGACGCCCCTTTTTTGGTATTCAAGAAGATGCTCCGGGTTCAGTACGGGGTCGGCTCCTTCCATGAGAGTGAAAAACCCGATTTTTCTGCCTTCCCCCAGTTTGTCTATGTCCCGTCTGTTTTTTATCTGAAAAACGCTTTCTGAGTGTTCACTGTATATTTTGTCGTAGAGGTCAAGCTGGGCCATGGCTTCTGTGACGGAACCCGCGGGTTTGTGCTTCGGGTGTATAAAAACGGTGTTGAAAACAACCCTGGTCCCGCTCTGTCTGAGTCCGGGCAGGGTTATCATGCAGGGAACCTCGGGATTCTCGAAGTCCCTTTTGTAGTGGCGCATGTGAAAGGCTATGTCCTGGTGGGCGTCGATGGTGAAAAAATTAGCCGGGACGGGCACTCCCCATCCTCCTCCTCCCGGAGTCTCGATTCTCACAGCTTCTCCTGCCTTTACCGCAACAGAGCATTTCGCGGGCAGCTTTTTCTCTTCCCCACCCGACACAAGCGTGTTCCGTCCGCTTTTCCCTTCTTCTCCGCCCTGGGCTCCCCAGGGCCGCTTCTCCCTTCTCTCGGTTATGAGGGAGACATGGGAGTCTTCGAGGAACCTGTACTGCCTTATGATTCCGTCCCCGCCCGGGAATCTGCCGGCGCCTCCTGACCCCTTTCTTACGGAATATGATTCCACCATTACGGGAAGCTCCCTCTCGATTGCCTCAACGGGAGTGTTAAGCGTGTTTGTCATGTGCGTGTGCACTGCGTTTGCCCCGTCCGCGTCCGACCGTCCTCCCATTCCGCCGGCTATGGTTTCGTAGTAGGCGTAGGAGGCATCGGAGGGTGTGTCTTGCGGCGAGCCGAACGCGAGGTTGCTCATTGTTCCCGCGCTTGCCGCCTGTATCGTTTCGGGTATTGCCACCGCCAGCGCTCCGAACACCACGTCCACTATCCTCTGGGACGTCTCTACGTTTCCGCCTACGACCGCGCTTGGGTACCTGGCGTTAAGAATCGAGTCCTCATCGACTCTGATCTCAATCGGCCTCAGGGTTCCCGAGTTAAGAGGCGTGTCTTCGCCCGAGAGACACTGAAAACAGTACAGAACCGCGGAGGTCGTTACGCTCAGGGGAGCGTTAAGACATCCTTTTACCTTCTTCGAACTTCCTCTGAAGTCCACCACCGCCGCGTCCCCGCTTATTTCTATCTTTACCTGTATCGGTATATTGCCCGTTCCCGCTCCGTCGTCTTCAAGGTAGTCAATAAAGACATAATCGCCGTCCGGTATTTTCTCTATGGCGCCCCTAACGAGCCTCTCCCCGTAGTCAAGAAGGCCGCAAGCGGCCTGGTTTATTTTCGAAAGAGAATATTTTTCGAGAAGCTCCCGCATCCTTTTCTCCCCGGTATCAAGCGAGGCTATCTGCGCCCGAAGATCCCCTTCTCTTTCCTCATGATCCCTGGTCGAGAGGATTATCTCCTGGAGCAGGGTTTCTTTCAGTATTCCTTCTTCCCGTATCCTGGTCGGGGGTATGATGATTCCCTCTTCGTGGATTGTCGTTGAAAGCGGCATGGACCCCGGGGTGTCGCCCCCTATGTCAGCGTGGTGGGCCCGCGAGGCGAGCAGAAACTCGGGCTTCCCATGAACGAACACGGGCGCTACGCACGTTACGTCGGGAAGGTGCGTTCCGCCGCGGAAAGGGTCGTTAAGTATGAAGACGTCTCCCGGGGAGAGGTTCTCCGTCGCTACCGATCTTGCGGCAAACGACATTGATCCCAGGTGTATGGGAATATGGGCCGCCTGGGCGATCATTTCTCCGTCTGAGTTGAATATGGCGCAGGAAAGATCCCTTCTTTCCTTTATGTTGGGAGAGAATCCCGCCCTTACGAGAACAGAACCCATCTCCTCGGCGATTGTTCCGAGAAGGTTGTTGAAGATCTCGAGCTCGAAAAGTTTTAGTTCCATACGGGCAAGATAATAACCAATTTAAGGATTGCCCGTGTGAGAAGCAGGATTCGGAGAGGCAGTTGAGTCTCGCGGCTTTAGGATATGACGCTTTTTAACGCTTCTCCCATCTCGGCCGGGCTTTTGCAGGTGGTGACTCCGGCGCGCTCGAGGGCACGGAACTTGTCCTCGGCGCTTCCCGAACTCCCTGAAATAATGGCTCCGGCGTGGCCCATCCTTTTCCCCTTGGGCGCCGTGGCTCCCGCGATGAACGCGGCTATGGGCTTCGTGAAGTTCTGGCTTATGTATTCGGCCGCCTCTTCTTCGTCAGATCCGCCGATTTCCCCTATCATTATCACCGCGTCTGTGTCCGGGTCGTTCTCAAAGAGCGAAAGCGTGTCGATAAACGTGGTTCCGATAACTGGGTCGCCGCCTATGCCGATGCACGTGGACTGTCCTATGTCGAGGTTGGTAAGCTGCCATACGGCCTCGTAGGTGAGAGTTCCGCTTCTTGAGATTATTCCCACTCTTCCGGGTTTATGTATGTACCCCGGCATTATCCCCACCTTGGCCTCCCCGGGGGTTATAACGCCCGGGCAGTTGGGTCCCACGAGCCTTGAGTCAGAACCCCTCATGTACTCTTTTACCCTCACAACGTCCAGGGTGGGTATTCCCTCGGTTATGCAGATTACGAGCTTGACGCCGGAATCAAGGGCCTCCAGCATCGAGTCCATCGCAAACGCTGCAGGAACGAACACAAGGGACACGTCCGCTCCGGTTTCCCGCACCGCCTCGGACATGGTGTCAAAAACCGGGAATCCCTCGACGCTGCTTCCGCCTTTTCCCGGGGTGACGCCGCCAACGACGTTGGTTCCGTACTCACGGCACTGGGTTGCGTGGAAAAGCCCGGCGCTTCCCGTTATCCCCTGCACGAGAACTTTGGAGTCTTTATCTACAAGAATGCTTATTTTTTCGGTTCTCCCTTGCGAGCTTCATTGTTTCTCAAATGAGGGGGAACTATAACATGCCTGTCTGTTTTTTCAAAGTCCTCTGCTCCGGGTCTGCAAAGATGGCAAAGGATATCCTGCAGTCCTGAAACGTCTTTTTTAGAAGGGTGCTCCGCAGCAGTCCTCAGAACATTGTTACCTAGTTCGGGGGAGGGCTGGTTTATAAGCGGTTTTCTGTGAAGGACGCACTGGTTCTTTTAGGACTTATCGTTTCGTATCATGCTCAAATTACTTATAAATTGTTACAATGCCCGTTCATGGCCAAGCCACCGCCCAGAGCGGGCGGAATGATACAGATCACCACTTGAACTTTAAAGTGCACCACTGACTTTGATAACTCTCTTTCAGGGGAG
>JAPOYE010000058.1 GCA_026706695.1 Candidatus Dadabacteria bacterium
CTTAAGGAGGAGTGTTGGGCAGGAATCAGGGAATCTTGAGGTGAAAACCCGGAGTTTGTCTGCGAAAATTGCTTCCACCCCGGTATTACCCCCAAAATCCACTCACATGCACGGAATCACCGTGCCCTTCTCGTCCGTTTTCTGGCAAACCGGGTGTAAATCAGGTATATTGACTGTTTCATATAACTTAATAAAATGGGCAGGAAATTTAAAGCAGGACAAAACGCTGTGTATCCAGTTCACGGTGTGGTTAAGGTTCAGGGAGTTGAGGAAAAGGAAATACTGGGTTCGAGAAAATCCTTTTACATACTTAACGTTCTTGAAAGTAACGTAAAACTCATGGTTCCCACGGATAACATAGAGTCCGTGGGCTTAAGGCCCGTAGTGCCCAAGAAGGAAGTAAAGAAAATCCTTGACATACTAAAGGAAGAAAACGGCGAAGTGCCCAAGCTGGGAGTCCAGAGCTGGAACAAAAGGTATAAGGAATACGCCGACAAGGTTAAAAGCGGCGACATATACGAAATAGCCAGGGTACTAAGGGACATACACCATCTGAAAAAAGTAAAAAACCTCTCTTTCGGCGAGAAGAGAATAATGGAAAACGCCCTTTCCCACGTAGTTAAAGAACTTTCCATATCGCTTAGAAAAAAAGAGGGAGAAGTCAGCAGCCAGATAGAGGAAATCTTCTCCTAAATCCGCTCACTCAAGAATATCCCTTCCGTCAACGCCCCGGGGAACTTCAAACCCGAGATAACTGACGATGCTCGAGAAGATATCTGCGGTTCTTACGCAGTCGTGTGGGGCCGGGCGGCTTATAAGAATGGGGACCACCATGTGGTCTTTGTGCAGGGAGCCGTGGGAGCCGTGATGTTCAGGGTTCTCGTGCGTGGCCCGAAGGTCATAGCCCGGTTTCGAACTGATTACCACATCGCCGGTTCGAGGCGATTCGAAAAGCTGGAGAATCTGGAGGGGGGCATCCGGATAGTCAGAATCGATCGTGAGTCGAAGCGACTCCGAGGGATTCATCTTCTTTGAGGAAAAGCCGTAGCCAAGAGGGTCGCCCGAAACATTGCTGTAGCAGATCAGGCCTTCTTCATCCACACTCACGAGAGCCTCTCCCCTGGGGTTAGTTATTTTCACCTCCCCTCCCGCCCCGCCGGTTCTGGCGCAGACAACATCCACTTCCGGCCGCCCGGAGAGCTCGTTAACTATATCCGCTATTTCTTCGCAAAAGGTGTGTCTTTTCCATCCATCGGAATTTTTGAAATAGTAATGCGCCATGGAGTTTCCGGAAACCATGACGGATGAATCGGCATCAAGGTAATGCCTGAACACGTTGGTGTAGTAAAGCGGCTTGAGACCCCGTCTGCGAAGAAAACCCAGGGAATCGAAATGCGAGTGCGTGGACGTAAGTCCGTGGTCGCTTCCCACGACAAAAAGCATATCGTCAAGTTCACCTTGTTCGGCGATCTTTTCCGCAACCATTCCAACGTACCGGTCAAGCCTTCTGTAGGATTCCATAACCTTGTGGTGAAACGGATGGTAGCGGTGGGAATAGGCATCTGCCGCAGTGAAAACGCAGAAAATAAAACGCGGAGAATCCCTGAGAGAATCAATCAGAATTCTTCCAGCGGCCTCTTCGACACTGTCGCTTCTGTCCGTGAAATGGCTTTTTACGACCAGGTAATACTTAAGATACTTGGTCCTGTTTCTCCCCGAGGGACCTATATCCCTGGTTATTTCGTTTAGGATGCTTACGCTCCCCGGAACCATGCCGAAAAGCGTCGGGGAGCCACACTCTATGTCCCGGTTGATAAGAGACGCCTGGGGACCCGCGTAGCTTCTGAATCTTCGCAGGGAAAACGGGATCTTATCGTAATATCTTCTGTCAAACCACCTTATGCCGGGGAGGTTGCACCTGCCTGGAAACTTGCCGAGAAGGTACGGGGTATAGGCCGGACCCGTTGTGGAAGGAAAAACCGTGACTCCCTTAAGGAACTCTCCAGGTTCAACAACGTATTTCTGTATATTCTCAAGATCGCCTCTTTTTAGAAGTTCAGCGAAGACATCCAGCCTCGTGCCATCGGCAAGAAAAAAAACGCATTTTCTTCTATTCATCAAGTGCTTCCCGTAAAGTACCTGTCATAAATTTCCCTGACATCCCCGGTCACGCGCCCATATTCAGACATGAGAAAACCTCCCTCTCCACCGGAACCACCGAACTCAGGGGCCATTCGGTCAAAATCGCCTCGCGTGACCTCGTTTTTGCTCCTGTCGTTGAAAAGACTCAGCAGATTTCCCATTTTTCTTAAAAATAGATAGCCTTCGCTAAGCGTCAGGGCCTCGTCGCTTTTAATTAACCCGGCCCTGTAAAACCCTCCGATAGCCTCCATGGTGTTTGCCGTTCTTAGCTCGGGATTTGCGGGACCATGGGCAAGCTGAAGCATCTGGATGAGGAACTCAATATCAACCAATCCCCCCCTTCCCGTCTTCAGGTTAAACCTGGATTCCGTCTCGTTGGCGAGTTCCTTTTCGAGCCTCCCGCGCAGCCTGTGGATTTCCTTGGGAAAATCCGGAGCGAGCTCTTTGGCATAAACGAAATTCTCTATGACTTTCATTACCTTCTCACCGAGCGCGCGGTTTCCCGCAACGGCGCGGGCTTTTACAAGAGCCTGCCTCTCCCAGATATGAGCACTTGAATTATGATATTCTTCAAAGGCCTCAAGCGAGGCGACGAGGGCGCCCGAATTTCCCGACGGGCGCAGTTCCACATCCACCTTGTAACAGAAGCTCTTGGAAGTGTAAACCGAAAGATTGGATATGAATCTCTGACCGTACTTGGAGAAAAGCTCGTGGTCATCTCCCTCGTAAATGAAGATTATGTCCAGGTCTGAAGAGTAGCTCATTTCCCCTCCTCCAAGCTTGCCAAGTCCCAGGACGACCATGTTATCAAGAAGTTTTCTCTTTCTGGGAGAACACTTAAGGGCATCCTTGGCAAGTTTGAGGCTTGAGTCCATTACAACGTCCGCAACCATCGACAGATATTTTCCCACGTAGATAGGTTCCAAGTCCTCGGAAAGTTCCTTGAAGCAAAGCTTAAGGGACTCAATGTGCTTGAAGCTTCGAAGAGCGTCGAGTTTGCCCTCAAAGAACTCCTCTTCCGAGACGGCTTCCCCGAGAGCCTGCGCCATGGCATCTTTCGAATCGTAAAACTGCGTCACGTCCTTCAGTATGATGGAGTCAAGATACTCAGGGTGCCTGATAAGAAAATCAGACAGCATGCCACCTCTTGAAAAGAGCCTGGAGAGCAGAGGAATGATTTTTGGGTTTTCAGTCAGAAGAAAGTAGACCGACATCCTGGAACCTAGACCGGAGATAAACCTTTCAAGATTTAAAAGCGCGGAGTCCTGATCGCTAAGCTTGATTATGTTTGAGAGAAAAGCCGGTATCACTTTTCTCGAAAGCACCCTTCCCCTTTCCGTGAGTCCGGCCCTTTGGGGATTCATGAGGCTCGATATGATTTCGACCGCGTCGTCCGGCGCCGAGAACCCGAGATTTCCGAGGGTCGAAATCGCTTCCTCGCGGTTTACATTTCCCTCGGCCATAAAATCCGCCACCTCCCAGAATTCCCTGCCTTTTTCCTCAAGCTCCACCCCAGGATCGGAAAACAGGTTCCCGCAGTTCTTAACTACAAGCGAGGTTATCTCTTCGTAAGCAGCCTTGAAGTCCGCGGTCGTTTCAAAACCCATTCTCCTTGAGAGTCTGGCGAGCGAACTCTCCTCCGTGGGAATGCTGTGCGTCTGAAGTTCATCCCAGAGCTGAATCGAATGCTCCACCTTTCTAAGAAAAAGATAGCAATGCTCCATCTCTTCCTTTACCTGTTCTGTTATGAAACCCGTCGTCGCCATGGTGGAAAGGCCGTCAAGGGTGTTCATGAGTCCCCTGAGCTTCTTCACCGCACCGCCGCTCATAAGCTGGGTCGCCTGCACGAAAAACTCGATATCCCTTATTCCTCCCCTTCCGAGCTTCACGTCGTTTTCCTTCCGGATGCCCTCGAGACGAACCTTCATGTCCTTGAGATCCTCTATGGACTCGTAATCAAGCAGCTTGCGGTATATTACCGGTTCGAGGTCCTCGAGGAATTCACGACCGAGCTCAATATCCCCGGCAACAGGGGTTGCCTTGAGCAAAACCGCTCTCTCCCAAGTCTCGGCCCAATGGTAATAATGTTCAAGGGCCGCGTCAACCGACACCGCGACCGGACTCCCGCTGCCCCCAGGACGCAGACCCAGGTCGACTCTGTAGAGAAAACCGCCGGGGGTGACGGAGCTTATCGTTCTGGTAACTGATGAGAAAAGCGTGAATATCTGTCGGGCATACTCCTCGTTTCTGTAGAGATAAACGAGGTCTATATCGGAACTCAGATTAAGGAGTCTTCCGCCGAGTTTCCCCATGCCCAGCACTACGAACTCAAACTGGTCTCCGCCATCGATTCGGGACCTGTAAAAATCAAGCACCGCCCTGACCACGGAGCTGGCTAGATCGGAAATCTCCTCCATGGTCTGGCGAAACGTGCAGAGACCCAGAATTTCCCTGTAGATTATTCTCGAGAGTTCTGTGTACTTGTACTCCTTGAGCCTTTCGGAGAGCCGCTCCGAGTCCTGCGAATTCCTCACAATCGAGCCGAGTGGAGTTCGGTGGGAAGAAATCGTTTTTTTTCTCCTGAGGGTTTTTTCATTAGTAAGTACGGTTAGCGCACGGGGATTTCTTATGACTGAATTGCCGAGGAATCTGCTGTGGGAAGAGATCGCGCGGAGGACTTTTTCTTTTTCCCCGGAGAGCCTGCCGTTTATCTCCCGGAATCTCTCAACGGTTAAGCGCGCGTTTTCCTCGTCGGGAAGAAGGGTTTTCTTTCTCATCAAGCCGGGTCACATGAAATCATAGGGATCAACATCAACTACAAGCTTAATTCCCGAGGCGTGTTTTTTCAACGAGTCGTAAAGTGCCGAGGCGTAGTTGCGAAGCAGCCCCAGATTACTTGACACGACAATGATCTGCCACCTGAACCTGTTTCTGAGTTTGTATATGGGAGCCTCGGAGGGGCCGAGCACTCGAAGCGACCCGGGCGGAAGCCTGAGAAGAAATCTCTCGGCTGTGCGTTTCATTCTTCCGGCGAAATCTCGCGTTTTCTCCTCATCAAGTCCGTTTACTCTGAAGGATATGAACCTTGAGAAAGGGGGCTGATCAAGAGACTTCCTAAGCTCCAGTTCTTCATCAAGAAACCCGGAACTGTTATGGGAAATGGCAAATCTTACCGAAGGATGTTCGGGGTTATATGTCTGCAGAAAAACCGTCCCGGGTTTTCTCCCCCTGCCTGTTCTTCCGGCTACCTGCGTGAGGATCTGGAAAGTTCTTTCTCCCGAGCGGAAGTCGGGAATCCCCAGCATATGGTCAGCCGAGAGAACACCCACAAGCGTAACCCCTGGCAGATCATGTCCTTTGGCTACCATCTGGGTCCCGATAAGAACATCCACCTCCCCGGACTCAAGCTTTCTGTAGAGGTCGAGAAGTTTGGTTTTTCCGCGGGTGTAATCCCTGTCCATAACGAAAACCCTGGCATCGGGAAGCATGCTCTTTACCTGCTCCTCCACTTTCTGGGTCCCGAGACCCTTGCCCATGTATTCGGCTCCGCAGCTTGAGCAGATGTTCTCGAATTCCTGCATAATCCCGCAGTAATGGCACTTAATTGAATTATCCTTTTTGTGGAAGGTAAGGGTTATAGAGCAGTTGGGGCACCTGAAGATTTCACCGCAGTCCCCGCAGACCAGAAAGCTTGAAAAACCTCTGCGGTTAATAAAAAGAATCGACTGCTCCCCACGGCTGAAATTCTCCACCAGAGCGTCCCTTAGGCGCGGGGAGAAAACAGTTTCATTCACGTTTTTCATATCTACAAGCTCGACATCTGGAAGTCTGCTCGCCCCCACCCTCGCGGGAAGAGAAAGATATTCGTACTTGCCCCTGATCGAGTTTGCGTAGGATTCAAGGGAAGGAGTCGCGGAACCCAGCAGCACCGGACAGCCGTATACGGTTCCGAGCATGACCGCGGCGTCGCGGGCGTTATAGCAAGGCGCCTCGTTCTGCTTGTAAGAGGATTCATGCTCTTCGTCCACCACCACGAGGCCGAGATTCTCAAGCGGAGCGAAAACCGCGGAGCGGGCACCTATCACCACGCTTAATTCACCGCTGCGGGCCCTTCTCCACACGTCAAATCTCTCGCCCTCGCTGAGTGCGCTGTGAATCACCGACACAGAGTCGGCGAAACGCGAACGGAACCTCTTTACCAGAAGCGGTGTGAGCGCTATCTCGGGGACGAGAACAATCGCCTGTTTCCCTCCGGCTATGACTTCGCTCACGGTCCTTAAGTAGACCTCGGTCTTCCCGCTTCCCGTAACACCGTGAAGAAGAAAGCAGCGGTATTCCCCCCTCTTGACGTAAGGCAGGATTTTCTCCATTGCCATACGCTGATCCTGGGTAAGTTTCTTCGGCGGCTCTTCCTCCGCGTCAAGCATGCCGTAGGGGTCCCTCCCGATCTCTTTTTGCTCCACGGAGACCAGGGCGTTCTCCACAAGCCACTTTACGTGAGCCGTGAAATTGCCGAATATTTCCTTGAGTTCTGAGTGGGGAGCAGATCCCCGGTGGGTTATAAATTCAAGTATTGCTCCCTTGGCCGGCTTTTTCCGCTTAATCTCTAAAACGGCGTCAGAGTCGCAGGAGGCGCCATAGATCTTCTCGTACTTTACCTTCTCATCGCTTATGACCCTGTAGTCAAACTTGACATGCCCCCTTCTCTGAAGAGAGTTAAGATTCTCAAGCGAGGCCCCGCCGGTTAGTTCCAGAAGTTTCTCCGAGGCAAGCTCCTCTTCAAGCAAGAGAGTTTTTAGAATTTTCTCCTCAAGATCATTCAAGCCCTCTTCCCCAAGGCGGTTTTTTCCCTCTTCCGTGACCCGCACGGTTTTCCCCACGCTTTTACCAAGCCCCAAGGGGTGGGCGAACTTAAGAACGATTCCAAGAGGCGCCATGTAGTACTCGGAGACCCGGCGGAAAAATTCCAGGCGTTTTTCGTCAAAAAGCGGGGATTCATCGAGAACATCGATTATATCCTTTAACTCGAAATCGACCTTCTGTTTTCCCTCGCGCCCAACCACATACCCTATGGCCTTGCGATTTCCGAGTGGAACGAACACCCTTTTCCCCGTAGCGACCCCTTCCCGGAAACGCTTCGGAACCGAATACAGAAAAAGCTGTTCGGAATGAATCGGCAAAGCTACCTGAACAATTTTTCCTGAAACCATAACGATATCGGAAGACCTGATCAGTTGTCCACCCTGCACTCGCCTGCGGGATTACCTTCCAAGTCAACGAGAACAGGGTCAGGCCTTCCACCCGTGTCATCATAAGTGTGTACATAGTAAAAACCCTTTGTTACGTCGCCGTTAGCATCGAAATCAATCTCGCCTGAAAAGCCGTGATAATCAATATCATCGTTGGCACTGTCGCCATCGGTGAGAAATCCCGCGCATTCGGCATAAGTTCTGCACTTAACCCCACCCCTGCTTACCCCTGTCATTTCCCTGACATACACGGCGGGGTCAGAAGATGCGCTTTTAATGGACGCAAGCTTCATCAGCGCAACAGCATCGTATATCTGCCTTGCGTATCTCCCCGCTTCATCGAAAAGTTCTTTCCTGTCTTCCCGTCTGCAGGGATCAGGGCCCGCGATTGTGGTTACAAAACCTTCCATATCCTCAAGCGAAAGCACTTCGGGATCAAGGGCGACAACTGTTTCAGCAAAGCCCTCAATTGACAACGAATCCGCCCCGTAGTATCTCACCTTTGCGTTCAGTTCCTTTCTCTTGAGCATGCTTGCCATGAAATTCGCTCCCCCTTCACGAAACAGCGCGAGAACCACGGAGTCTACAGGATTATCCTCGGCATTTACCGCGCTGACCACGGCATTTACTGCCGCCTCGGGACCTCCCCTGTACTCAATCGGTTCAAGCAGGCTTACTCCCATTTGTTTGAGGGATTCAACGAGACCGTCCTTAAGATTTCTTCCGTAACTGTCGTTGCGAAACAGTACGGCCGCTCGTTTCCCCCCGGCCTGCCTTATCAGTCTCGCAAGTATGGGTGCCTGGAACGCGTCCGATGGAATAACTCTGAAGAAGTAACCGTCATCAGCGAAAGTGCTTATTTCAACCGAACTGGCCGAGGGTGATATAGCGACCATCCCCGCTTGGGCAAAATCATCCACAAGATTCACGGAATCGGCGGAAGTAGTCGGACCTATTATCCCGTCGACCCCCCTGTTCAGAACATTCCTCAGAGCAGCAGAATCAAAAGAACGGTCAGTGTCGCGGCCAAAAACAAGTTCTATATCACCGCCTGCGGCATTGATATCTTCTACGGCCGAGACTGCCGCCTGTCGCCTGGTGTCATAGCTGCCGTCAAAAATCTTCTCGGGGATGAGCACCCCTATGCAGAGAGAAGCATCCGCGCAGTCATTGCTCCGGCAACCTGAGGAGACCAGAATGCAGGTCAGAATAAAAACATATAGAACTGAGCAGGTATTTCTCATTTCAGGGTCTTAAAGAGACCGTCTTGCTATTATGGCCCGCGAGAACAGTGAATACTGCATTGACAGATCAAACTGCATCAGTCCAACGGACACAGAGAAGTGGCCACCTGTCACCAACAATAAGGAATCAGGCAAGGTCCGCGGGCATCATTATCATGTTGTCCATCGACGCGCCGGGGGCTATCATCGGATAAACCATTTCCGTACAATCGACTTCTATCTCCATGAGAACAACTCCCGGAGTGTTAAGGCCTTCCCTGAGAGTGGGCTCAAGCTCCTCGGGCCTCACCGCCCGAAGGCCGCGAGCGCCAAACGCTTCCGCAAGCTTCACGAAATCCGGCAGCACTTCAAACCGGGACGCCGAGTAATTGCCCTCAAAGAACATCGTCTGCCACTGTCTTACCATTCCGTGATGACGGTTGTTAAAAACGATAATCTTGAGATCCAGATTGTTTTCAACCGCAGTCGCGAGTTCCTGGAAATTCATCTGGAAGCTTCCGTCGCCGGCAACGCATATAACCTGCTCATCGGGCCTTGCGTATTTCGCTCCCATGGCCGCGGGGAAACTGAATCCCATGGTTCCCAGGCCCCCAGAGGTGAGGTGGGTTCTCGGTCTTTCGAACCTGTAGAACTGGGCTACCCACATCTGGTGCTGGCCCACGTCGGAAACTATTATGGCATCTCCTTTCGTGAGCTTGTAAAGCGTGTCTATGGCGTAGGTTGTCAGGATTTTCTCGCTTCCCTGGCAGTAGGTGAGCGGATGTTTCTCGTTCCACTCCCGTATCCGCCTGAGCCAGGATTCCCTTCCCTCAAGGTCAATCTCCCCGGGGAGAGCATCGAGTATCTGGCGCAGCACAACCTTAGCATCCCCTACTATCGGACACTGAACCGTTATGTTCTTGTCTATCGAGGAGGGATCTATGTCTATATGGATAATCTCCGCGTTGGGGGCGAACTCATCGAAATTCCCTCCCGTAGCCCTGTCATCAAACCGCCCGCCGATCGAGATAACGAGGTCCGATTCGGTAACAGTCATGTTTGCCGCGTAGGAACCGTGCATCCCGAGCATGCTTATGAAGAGCGGATCGCTCGCCGGATAACCCCCCAGGCCCATAAGGGTTGACGCCACGGGTATCTGAAGCCTGTGGCAGAACTCAATCAGTTCATCCGTAGCCCCGGACCAGATAACTCCTCCCCCGGAATAAATAACCGGCCGTTTTGAGGCAAGCAGCATCTCCACCGCTCTTTTTATCTGCGAAGGGTTTCCCTTCATGGTGGGCTTGTAGCCCTTGATGTCTATCTCGTGGTCCTCGGGGATTACAAGCTCGTCTTCTCCTATGAGAACGTCCTTTGGCATATCAACCAGAACAGGGCTGGGTCTTCCGGTGCCGGCTATGTGGAAAGCCTCTTTCATGGCTCTCGGAAGATCCCGGGTCTCTCGTACAAGATAGTTGTGTTTCGTGCAGGGTCTCGTTATTCCGATATGGTCGGCTTCCTGAAAAGCGTCGCTTCCAAGGTACTGCGTGGGAACCTGTCCTGTGAAGATAACTATGGGAGATGAATCCATCTGCGCCGTCGCAATGCCGGTAACGGTGTTGGTTGCCGCAGGACCCGAGGTGCAAAGCACCACTCCCGGTTTTCCCGAGGCCCTTGCGTACCCGTCGGCCATGTGCGTAGCTCCCTGCTCATGCCTCACGAGCACGTGATTTATCCTGTCGGTATAATCGGTCATCACGTCATAGACCTTGAGAACGTACCCTCCCGGCAGTCCGAAGACCACGTCAATACCTTGGTGAAGAAGCGTCTCAAAGAACATCTGCGCGCCGAGCATCTTGGCCATTTTGGTCTATCTCCCTGATTATTTTAAAATGCGGAACACCTAAAAACCCACTCGCTTAATCTATCACCGCGTGCAGACAACTTCAAGACTGGCAGGGAAAAAGATTTCCATCGCGACTTCAGCGATTCCGCTTAGCGCTCCGCTGCGGAGCGGCGAAGATAAAAGGGAGTTAAAGTGAAGGGATCGTCCTTCTGCCCGGAAAGAATCTTTTTTCTCCCTAAAAGCGCGCAGCCGGACGCCCTCGGGGTATTCAGATTCGCAGGCAGAAACACGGCTCTATCTCCCACGGAATCCCGTATGAGATTTTCGTGGAGCAGGGCTCCGCTGCCCACAAAAACGGTCTTTCTTCTCACCCCGGCGCACACAGACTCAGGTGTGGCGATTTCCGCGGGGGTCATCTCCGCGCTTTCCGGATCATAAAACGAAAAGAAGACCTCTCCTCTGCCAGCGTCGGTCATGGCGCACACGCCGTCTCCGCACCAAAGCGCGTTGGAGGCGAGAATCTCAAGCGATGGAACTCCCGCAAGGTCAGCCCCCAGGGAATAGCAAAGGGCCTTAGCTGTGGAGACCCCTATGCGAAGAGAGGTGAAGGAACCCGGACCCACTGATACGCAGACCGCATCCAGATCATCTTTTCCGAGCCCGCAATCCGAAAGAAGCCTCTCGATGGTGGGAATAAGCACCTCGTTATGTCTTGGACCGGTGTTGAAAGCATATTCGCAGAGAAGCGCGTCGTCATCGGATAATGACACGCTTCCCGAAAAAGTAGAGGTTTCGATTCCCAGAATTTTCATAATGTGCCGCTCAAAAAATGCCCAAAAACAACGTTCTGTAAATTTCTAGAGCAACGCTATTCAGAGGAAGATTTACGTTTTTATCAGAACTTTCATTCTTTCCCGGTATCCCTGCATTACCCGTATCCCGCTGAATCCCCTAATCGTCCCGCCTGAAAAACAACCAGCAGAAAAACCAGACTGCGGGACCTCCGCAAACAAGAATGATAAGGGAAAGCCATGAATAGGTTCTCATGCTTCGTCCCTCGCACAGGAATCTACACAGACTCTTCGATCTCGATTCCGCGTATCCCGATTACTCCGCTTCCTCAGCAGAACCAACCCCCGAGGCCTTTATGATCTCATCTCTTATTTTTTCGCGGATTTCTGGATTTTCGTGGAGAAACTTCTTGGAATTATCCCTGCCCTGCCCCATTCTCTCCCCCTCATAGGAATACCAGGTCCCGCTTTTCTTTATCACGTTGAACTTGCTTCCAAGATCAATAAGCTCCCCGAGCTTTGATATCCCCCTTCCGAAAATCACCTCGAATTCCGCTTCCCGAAAAGGCGGAGCGACCTTGTTCTTTACAAGCTTGGCCCTGACCCTGTTGCCAATTATGCGGTCGCCGTCCTTAAGAGACCCGATGCGCCTTATGTCAACTCTCACCGATGAATAGAACCGAAGCGCGTTGCCCCCGGTGGTGGTCTCGGGGTTCATGTACGCCGGAACCCCGATTTTCATGCGAAGCTGGTTAACGAAGATCACTATGGTCTTGGAGCGGCTCACGTTAGCCGTTATCTTGCGAAGCGCCTGCGACATCAGTCTCGCCTGAAGACCCACGTGAGTGTCTCCCATCTCCCCCTCAATCTCGGCACGGGGGGTAAGGGCCGCGACCGAGTCGAGCACTATGAGATCAACAGCGTTACTTCTTATCAGGGTATCAATAATTTCAAGGGCCTGTTCTCCGAAATCGGGCTGCGAAATAAGAAGGTCTTCAACCTTGATCCCAAGCGCTGCCGCGTAGCTTGTTGAAAGAGCGTGCTCCGCGTCGACAAACGCGGTTATTCCGCCGGCCTTCTGGGCCTCCGCAATTGCGTGGAGCGCTATGGTGGTCTTGCCCGAGGCCTCAGGGCCGTAAACTTCGATAATCCTTCCCCTGGGAAAACCTCCGACTCCAAGCGCTATGTCAAGTCCGAGGGATCCCGAGGTAACAACCGGGATATCCGAAAGAGAAACGTCCTCCCCGAGTCTCATTATGGAGCCTTTTCCGAACTGCTTCTCTATTGTGCTGATGGCTACGTCTATATTCTTGTTCTTCTCGTCAAGATCGCTCATTCCTTCTTAATCTCCGTTTTGGTTTTTTGGGATTCTGAAACTACTATCCTACATAATCAAGGCAGAACTTCCTAACCAGATCAATGGCGGTGGAGGCGGCAAAGTCTTTTATCTCATCCCTAGTTCCAGTAAAATTCCGTTTCTCGCAGAAAGTCCCTGAGGAAACGTGACTGAATCCGAACCACACGGTGCCCACGGGCTTCTCCGCAGTTCCTCCTCCCGGACCCGCGATCCCGGATATGGAAATCCCTATATCGGTTCCGAAAAGCTCTCTTGCCCCCCGGGCCATTTCGAAAACTACCTGCTCGCTCACCGCTCCGAACCGCACGAGCGTATCCACGCTTACCCCAAGAAGCTTTTCCTTTGATTCGTTACTGTAAACCACCGCTCCGCCCAGAAAATAAACCGAACTCCCGGGAATGTCTGTAAACCGGCTTGAGCAAAGCCCTCCTGTGCAGGACTCTGCAACGGAAAGGGTCAGGTCTTTTTCGAGCAACAAAGATGCCGTTACCTCCTCAAGGAGTTCATCCTCCTCGGAAAAGAGAAAATTTCCCAGTCTTTCTTTGGCCTGCGCGCAGGCATCGCGCAGAAATGAATCCAGCACTTCGCCGTCATCACCCGAGGCCGTGAACCGCAGATGGATCTCGGGCAGGCGGATTCTGTATCCGACATCCACCTCTTCGGGGGAGAAGCCCCCCAGTTTTTCCGCCACCTCGGATTCGCCCAAGCCGAAGGTCCTGAGCACTCTCACGCGCAGGATGGTTCCCTTTTCCGCAACGCCACTTATATCCGGAAAAACATGTTCTGAGAACATCCGCCTGAATTCCCTTGGGACACCGGGAAGAAAGTAGAATTTCGAGTTGCCGGAAACAAAGCTGAATCCGGACGCCGTGCCGACGGGGTTCTCGATAACCGCCGCTTTTTCAGGAAACATGGCCTGTTTTTCATGATGGATGTTGGGTTCCCTTCCCCTCTTTCTTAGCTTTAGAGCAATGTCTTCGTAGGCCTCTGGATTAAAAACAAGGGGGGTTCCCAGGAATTTCGCGGCTGCAAGCGCGCTCAGATCATCCTCGGTGGGGCCAAGCCCTCCCGTGACTATGACAAATCTGGCTCTTTTTGAGGCCGTGGTAAAAGAAGCGAGAAGATCCTCAAGATCATCGGCAACCGCGCAGTGGTGCTTAACTTCAATGCCGGATGAGGACAGTTCCGCGGCTACCCAGCTGAAGTTGGTATCCCGGGTAAGACCGCTCATTATCTCGTTTCCGGTCGTGATTACCTCAACGCACATTGCCGGGTAATTCTAACCGGTAAGAAAACCCCGCGGGAAGACAAATCCCCTGAAACCTTATCAACTACGTGACAAGAGACTGGAAGACGACTATCGACTGCGCGCCGGATATCATACAGGTGCTTCCGAGTCTCAAGCTTCATAGACAGCAGCAATTCCCACTAACGGCACATCAAGCTTTGACTTGTAGGTGTCTGGGGATTT
>JAPOYE010000059.1 GCA_026706695.1 Candidatus Dadabacteria bacterium
ACAGGAACTGTCCGAGCATGTGAAAAGAGCGCCCAAGGATAACCATTCAAGAAAGGGACTGGTTTCCATGGTTGCCAAGAGAAGAAAACTGCTCAATTACGTAAAGAGAGTGAGACCGGAGGAGTACGGTAAGCTGATTGAGACCCTTGGACTAAGAAGATAAGGAAGTAATATTTGGAGGAAATGAATTGACTGAACAATTAAGAGAGATGGAAGCGGATCTGTTCGGAGCTAAGCTGCGCCTTGAAACAGGAAGGCTTGCCAAGCAGGCAAGCGGGGCGGTGCTCGCTTCCTGCGGAGGAACTACGGTGCTTGCCACGGTTGTTGCTTCGGAAGAAAAAATAGAAGATGATTTTTTGCCGCTTACGGTTAACTATCAGGAAAAATCATTCGCAGCCGGGAAAATTCCCGGAGGTTATTTTAAGAGGGAAGGGCGTCCCAGTGAAAAGGAAATCCTTACGTCAAGGCTTATTGACAGGCCGGTAAGGCCGCTTATACCCAAAGGCTTTTCTTATTCCACCCAGGTTATAGTTACGGTTATTTCCGCTGACGGTAAAAACGCTACGGACGTTCTGTCGGTAATAGCGTCTTCAGCGGCGCTCATGGTCTCAGATATACCATTTGCCGGACCCATAGCGGCTCTTACCGTCGGAAAAGTGGACGGCGAGCTTGTTATAAACCCCTCTCCCGAGCAGCTTGAGACCAGCACTATGGAGATAACTGTCGCGGGCACAGAAGATGCTATTGTGATGGTAGAGGGTGGCGCGAAGGAAGTAAGCGAGGCCGAGGTGGTCGAAGCTCTTATGGTTGCCCATGACGGGATTAAGGAAATCGCTTCTTTCCAGAACCGTTTCGTTGAAGGAATCGGGAAGGAAAAAAGAGAGGTTCCCGCTGTCGAAACGGATGATGCGCTTGAAAGCGAGGTTCGTTCATCTGCGCTCCCTTCTCTTGAGCAGGGGATAGTGGCTGATTCAAAGGACGGTAGAAAGAAACTTATAAACCAAGCTTATGAAGAAACGGTAAAAAAACTGATTGAGGAACGCCCGGAAGACAAATCCAAGATTGACAAGGCGTTTGATGAGTTGATCAAAGACTCAGTGAGAAGCAAGATAGTAGAGGGCACGAGACCTGACGGAAGGGACTACACGACGGTAAGGCCCATATGGGGTGAAGTGGGTCTTCTTGAAAGAACCCATGGTTCGGCGCTCTTTACCCGCGGGGAAACCCAGGCCATAGTCGTCACGACCTTGGGAAGTTCATACGACGAGCAGAGAATAGACGCGCTTGAAGGCGACCAGACAAGAAGTTTCATGCTGCATTACAATTTTCCTCCCTACTCCGTCGGAGAGACGAGCTTCCGGCTGGGTCCCGGCAGAAGAGAAATAGGGCACGGTGCACTTGCCGCAAGGGCGATAAAACCCGTTTTGCCGGATAAAGAGGATTTTCCCTACACTATCAGGATCGTTTCCGAAATACTTGAATCAAACGGTTCTTCGTCGATGGCGACTGTGTGCGGTTCCTCGATGTCTCTTATGGACGCGGGCGTGCCTATAAGTGCCCCCGTGGCCGGCATAGCTATGGGACTTATAAAGGAAGGGGACAATTTCGTCGTTCTCTCTGATATTCTTGGTGATGAGGACCACCTTGGGGACATGGATTTTAAGGTGGCCGGCACCCAGAGCGGTATTACCGCTTTGCAGATGGATATTAAGATAACTGGCATAAACGAAGATGTTCTCACAACTGCACTTGCTCAGGCAAAAGATGGCAGAATGCATATTCTCGGGAAGATGGAAGAGGTGATTAGCAGACCCAAAGAAGAGCTTTCCGAATACGCTCCGAGAATCCTTACGATCCAGGTAAAGCCGGATAAGGTCAAGGTTGTTATAGGCTCCGGCGGCAAGACTATAAAGCAGATAGTCGAGGACACGGGAGCGCAGATAGATATACAGGATGATGGTCTGGTCAAGATTTTCTCCCCGGACTACGAAGCCTGCAAGAAGGCCGAGGGCATCATAAAAAGAATCGTTGAGGATATAGTCGCCGGCAAGTTGTACGTCGGCGTGGTTAAGCGCATTCTGGATTTCGGAGCGATAGTCGAGCTTGGTCCGGGAAAAGACGGGCTTCTGCACATCTCCGAACTTGAAAACCGCAGGGTCGAAAAGGTAACCGATATCCTGAACGAAAAGGACGAGGTTCTCGTAAAGTGCCTCGCGGTTGAGCGTGACGGCAGGGTGAGGCTCAGCAGAAAGGCCGCGCTTGACCAAAATATAGAAGACTACAGAGTTTCCGACTAACCCGCACAGTTGAGTCTTTCCCGGGAAAAACCGAAGCTGGTTGTTGTTTTGGGGCCGACGGCTTCGGGCAAGACTGAAATGGCGCTTGAAATAGCTGCCAGAACAGGCGCTTGCATCCTAAGCGCCGATTCTGTTCAGGTCTACAGGTATTTCGATATAGGAAGCGCCAAACCCACCGAGGAGCAAAGACGGGGGATTCCCCATTTCCTCATAGATGTTGCGGACCCCGATGAGGATTTTAACGCCGGTATGTACATGAGGCTTGCCCTTGATCGCATCAGCAGGCTCGTTGAGGGCGACAGGAAAATAGTTGTCGTCGGGGGAACTTTTCTTTACGTAAAGGCTCTTCTTCACGGGCTTCTTGAAGGTGTTGAGGTTGATCAGGAATTCAGAAGGCGCCTCGCACAAGAGAGGGATGAAAAAGGAGTAACGCCGCTTTACGAAAGACTTCGGTCTGTAGACCCGGTGTCCGCAGAACGGATAAATCCGAACGATTACGTGAGAATTGAGCGGGCACTTGAGGTATATCATACTACGGGAGAGCGCATGTCGGATCATCATCAGCGCCACGGTTTTGCAGAACAGAGGTTTAACGCGCTTAAGATAGGTCTCCTCGGGGAGCGGGAGCGGCTGCGCCGCGCTATAGACGAAAGGGTTGACGCAATGATCGACCGCGGCTGGGTTGAAGAAGTAGAAGCTATAAGGGCCAAGGGATACGGATCCGACTTAAAGCCTATGCAGTCTATAGGTTACAAACGGATAAACGAATTTCTGGACGGTCGGCTTGATTTGAAGACGGCGGTTGAAAAAATAAAGACGGATACGAAAAGGTTTTCCAAAAGGCAGTCCACTTGGCTTCGCGCGGATGAAGACATAAAGTGGTTTGACTCCGAAAGAGGGGATGCCCCGATACTTGAGGCATGTAGAGAGTTTTTCGACTGATTCTCTCTTTGGCTATTTTTTTTCCTCGACTTTGTATGAGTAAATCGTTCTCAGGATTATTGCCGCGCCGATAAGTACAGAAAGCACGGGTAGAAGCCATAATATGACGCTGAATCCTTTGGGTGGGGGGGACGCGAGAATAGTTTCTCCGTAGCTTGAGACGAAATAGTCTATTATCTCTTCCTTTGACTTGCCTTCAAGCAGTTTTGTTTTTATGACAGCCCTCATGTCTCTGGCAAGCTGGGCGTTTGATTCCGCAACGCTCTGCCCCTCGCACACTGGACACATGAGTTCTCCTGATATTTCGGCTATTTGGTCTTCAAGTGTGTCCGCATCCACCTGGAAGGCGATAAAAAAGGCTAGGGACAAAAAAACCCCCGCGCTCAGGATCTTGCGAAAAAAACAGTTCACGGGTTTTCAGTTCTCCGGCTCTGCTCGTTGTAGATAGTTGCGTTCTCTATATAGCTCATGATCATTTTTTCAGTAAGTGGTCCTCTGTGCTTGCCGGTTATGATTCCCTCGGGGTTTACGAAAAAAGTCTCCGGAACCCCTCCCACTCCGTAATCCAGGTGTATCCTGTTTTCCGGGTCATAAATGTTGACGAAGCTTCCCCCGAACGATTTTATGTATTCCTCGGCGCTTTTTCTGTCGTCCATTATGTTTATTCCTATGAACTCAACCTGATTGCCTGAAAGGGACATGTAAGTTCTCTCAAGCGCGGGAGCCTCCTCTCTGCATGGATGACACCAGGATGCCCAGAAATTCACAAGCAGGGTTTTTCCCCGAAAATCAGAAAGCCTTACCTTTTCACCGCTAAACGATTTCAGCGCGAACTCGGGTGTGGGTTTTCCCACAAGCTGTGAAGGGGTTTGAACATTTCCCTTCCCCGAAAGCCCACTCCATAGGGTGTAAGCAAGCAGGGCTATAATAAGGACGGTAAGAATTTTCGGTACCGCGTTTGATATTTTCATACAGAGAACCTGTTCTTTCTAGCCTTAAGTTTTCTTTTGGTTATTATTCCTGCGACTGACCCGTTTATTATAATAAGTTTTCATGAAAAAACTCATAATTGTATCCAACAGATTGCCGACGACCGTTCGGGAGGAAAACGGAAGGCTTTTTTTTGATCCGAGCGTGGGAGGTGTGGCTACGGGCCTCAGTTCCCTTGATACCGATTACGAAAAATGCTGGATAGGATGGTCGGGGATAGATTACGGGAGTCTGTCCGGGGAGCAGGTTTCGGAAATGGAGCGGCGGCTCGCGGAGGAAAATTTCTATCCCGTGGGTTTAAGCGCGGAAGAGGTAAAAGACTATTATCAAGGGTTTTGCAACGAAGTAATATGGCCTATCTTCCATTATTTCGTTCAGTACGGAACCTATAAAAAAGAGTTCTGGGAATCATACATCAATGTGAACACCAAGTTCGCCGCTGCCATTCTCGACGTGGCCCGCGAAGGGGACTACATCTGGGTTCATGATTACCATCTGATGCTTGTCCCAGACCTTGTGAAGAAGCAGCTGCCCAAATCAAGCATTGGTTTTTTTCTGCACATACCTTTTCCGTCTTCTGAAATTTTCAGGCTTATTCCGTGGTGCAGGGAAATAATACAGGGGCTTACAGGGGCTGATCTCATAGGTTTTCACACTTTTGACTACGTAAGGCATTTTGCCGAAAGCGTAAGAAGGATACTTGGACACGAGCATTCTCTCGGAAGGTTTATAATCGGGGAGAGAGAGATAAGAACCGATACTTTTCCTATGGGGATCGACTACGAGAAATTTTCCTCTGCGCCAAAGAAACGAAGCATTCAGAAAAAAAAAGACGAGTTCATAGATCTTCTGGGAACCGATCAGAAGATCATTCTCTCAATAGACCGTCTTGATTACTCAAAGGGAATTCCGGAGAGACTGAGGGCATTTGATCTTTTCCTTGAAAAAAATCCAGAGATAATGGGAAAAGTGGTTCTTTTGCTTGTCGCGGTGCCTTCGAGAACAGAAGTTGTTCACTACAAGATACTGAAAAACGAAGTTGACAATATGGTCGGCGCGATAAACGGCCGCTACGGAACGATCGGCTGGAACCCCATTCACTACATGTACAGATCTTTCGGTTTCGAGGATCTGATCTCCCTTTACTTGGCGGCGGATATCCTTTTCATTACTCCCCTTCGCGACGGGATGAACCTGATTGCCAAGGAGTATGTGGCCGCAAGACAGAACAAGGCGGGCGTACTCATACTCGGCGAGATGGCGGGAACCGCACAGGAGTTGAGCGAAGCAATAATCATAAACCCCAATGACTTGGAGTCCACTTCACGGGCACTCGAAACCGCCCTTGCCATGACCAAAACGGAGCAGAAAAGGCGGATGAAGACGATGCAGAGCCGTCTCAGAAGATACGATATCAGGACATGGACGGCGGACTTCATGGAGAGGCTTGATGAAACGAAAGGGAGACAGCTTAAGATGTTTGCCCGAAGACTCAGTCCGGAAATGACAGGCGAACTGATTGAAAAATACAGGGCGAGCAAAAAGTGTCTTTTGCTGCTTGATTACGACGGTTCTCTCGTTTCCTTCAAGAATAATCCGCAGGATGCGAAACCTGACCCGGAAATCTATTCCGCTCTTAGGGAACTTTCCTTGAGGGAGAAAAACGAGCTTGTCATCATAAGTGGCAGAGACAGAAAGACTCTTACCGACTGGCTTGGCAATGTGACAAACGGCCTTGCGGCCGAACACGGTCTTTGGATAAGACGCGGAAAGTGGAAGATGTCCGATATGGCTCCGGAGGGATGGAAGGAAGAAATAAGACCCATACTGGAAGTTTTCGTCGACAGGACCCCCGGATCGCTTATCGAGGAAAAGAATTTTTCCCTGGCTTGGCACTACAGAAAGGTTGATCCGGCACTCTCAATCGTGAGAGTCGGGGAGCTTAAGGATATGCTCTCGCATATAACTGCGAATCTTGAGATCGGCGTGCTTGAGGGAAACAAGGTCGTGGAAATCAAGGGTTCCTTCATAAACAAAGGCAAGGCGGCTACCCAGTGGCTCAAAGCAAAAAAATGGGACCTTATCATATCAATAGGAGACGACTGGACGGATGAGGACATTTTTGAGGAACTTCCCGAAGATGCCTATTCCATAAAGGTTGGTTTCGGACCGTCAAAAGCCAAATACAGGGTCCGCTCGACCACTGAGGCAAGGGACCTTCTTTTTTCGCTGGCGGACGTAACCCGCGAGATGGAAGATTTATCTTCCAAAACCATGAAGAAGGGGAGGAAGAGATAATGGAATTTGTAGAAATTGCCGGTACGGAAATAAATTCGTCGAGAATAGGCCTTGGGACCTGGGCGATGGGAGGATGGCTCTGGGGAGGAAGCGACAGGAAAGAATGCGTAAGAACGATATACAAGGCGTTTGATAACGGGGTGAATCTGATTGACACAGCTCCTATCTACGGCTTCGGTCTTTCAGAAGAAATCGTGGGAGAAGCGGTTTCCGAGAGCGGAATGAGGGATGAACTGATAATCGCGACCAAAGTGGGGCTTGAGTGGGAGAGGGGAGGAATATTCAGAAATTCCCTCCCGGAGAGGATACGCAAGGAGATTGACGATTCCCTCAGAAGACTGCGCACCGACCGGATAGATCTTTACCAGATTCACTGGCCCGATCCCCT
>JAPOYE010000060.1 GCA_026706695.1 Candidatus Dadabacteria bacterium
TTTATCCCTTCATCTCAAAGAAATTCACTCGCCTTAAGAATTTTGCAAGAGGCTCATCCAGTAAAAACAGAAAGTTGCCTTGACTCTGCTGCTTGAAGTTCAGCTTAAGGAGTGTGATCATGACCGGAAAAACCGAACGTGCTATCGCCTTTGTTAAGCTAAAGCTCATGGGAAATTGCCAGGACACCCGCAGCCTATCCGAAATTGTCCTCGCCCCGCCGCTCAAGCACCCGGGCGAGCCAGTCCGGGTCCATCTCCGGCACCGAAGACAGCAGCAGGTCCGTATAGTGGTGGTGAGGCGGCGTGAACATCTCGCGCTTGGGACCCTGCTCTACCACCCTGCCTTCTTTCATCACGACCACTTCGTCGGCGATGGAGCGCACCATCGCCAGGTCGTGCGTTATAAACATGTAGGCCAGATTCATATCTCTCTGGAACCTGTCGAGCATTTTCAGGATTTCCCCGGCAACGAGCTGGTCTAGAGCGCTTGTGATCTCGTCACAGATAATGAAGACCGGTTCGGCCGCCAAGGCCCTCGCAATCCCCACCCGCTGCTTCTCGCCGCCCGAGAGTTCCGGCGGAAACCGGTTATAGAATAGCGACGGATCAAGCTCAAGGAGGTCCAGCAGCTCGTCAACGCGATTTTTGAGTGCCGTTCCCCTCAGGCCGCCGTAGAACCGTGCGGGACGGCCGATTATCTCACCGACCCTGATCCTGGGATTAAGCGCGGTATCGGCCATCTGGTAAATCATCTGGACCTGCCTGAGCTGATCTACGCTACGGTTCCTGTAGCTCTTCGCCAGTTCTCCGCCGTTTAGCAGAATGCGTCCCTCAAACGGTTGGAGCAGTCCCGTAATACATCGGGCTGCCGTGGATTTGCCGGAACCCGACTCGCCTACCACCGCAACGGTCATTCCGGCGTGAATGTCAAACGATACGTCTTCCAGCACCCTGGTCCCGCCGTATCCGGCGCCTACGCTCTCAACCGATACGACCGGCACTGCACTGCCGTCTGCAGGCCGGTTTTTCTGGGAATGTCTGAGATTTCGTACCGACCAGAGAGACTTGGTGTAATCGTCTCGGGGAGATTTCAGCATTGTCCTGGTATCGGCCTCCTCGACTTCCTCTCCCTTGAGCAGAACCTTGATCACGTCGGCCATCTGGGCCACGACGGCCAAGTCGTGGGATATGTAGATTACGGCCGTGGCGAACCGCCTGACGATATAGCGTATGGCCGCCAGCACCTCGATCTGGGTGGTGACGTCAAGAGCCGTGGTAGGTTCGTCGAAGATAATGAGATCAGGGCGGCAGGACATGGCCATGGCCATCATCGCCCTCTGCAGCTGACCGCCGGAGACCTGATGAGGGTAACGAAAACCTATCCCCTCGGGGTCGGGAAGGTGCAGACGTCTGTACATCTCCACGGCGTCCTCGCGGCTTTCCTCGCGGCTTCTCATGCGGTGGTGAACCGGGGCTTCCGTGTACTGGTCAACGAGCCTGTGTGCCGGATTGAACGATGCCGCCGCGGACTGCGCCACGTAAGCTATGCGCGAACCGCGAAGAACGCGCAGATCCGATTCCGCGGTGGTGGTAAGCTCCAAGCCGTCAAACTCCACGGAACCTCCCGAAATGCGGCATCCGTCGCGCGTAAAGCCCATGGCGGCAAGGCCGATGGTGGATTTGCCCGCGCCGGATTCCCCGATGAGACCCAAGACCTGTCCCCGGTCGAGATCCAGGTCGACTCCGCGCACGATTTCATTCCATTTCCCGTCCGCAGAGCCTTCCACCCGAAGACCCCTTATTCTGAGAAGCGGATGTTTTCTGTTTTCCGTCGTCATTCCCGGCTACTCCTTCAGTCCCGATGAGCGCATCAGCACCCAGTCTACCACGAAGTTCACGGCTACCGTAAGCAGCGCAATGGCCGCGGCGGGAATAAGAGGCGTAATCTCGCCGAACGATATAAGAGTCGCATTCTCCCGTACCATGGAACCCCAGTCGGCGGCCGGGGGTTGAATGCCGAGACCCAGGAATGACAGGCCGGCAAGCAGCAGGAAAACGAAGCAGAACTCAAGGCCGAATTCCGCAACAAGAGGAGACGTGGAATTCGGCAGAACCTCTTTCCGGATGAGATACCACATCCCTTCCCCGCGCAGGCGCGCCGCCTCGAAATAGTCCATCACCACCACGTTTCCCGCAACGGCGCGCGTCAGGCGAAACACTCTGGGAGAATAAATTACCGCGATGATTATCACCAGCATCGTCAGGTTGGCGCCGAAGATGCTCAGCAGCAGCAAGGCGAATATAAGCGACGGAACCGACATCACGACATCCGCGGCACGCCCCATGAACTGGTCGAACCAGCCTCCTCTGACGGCGGAAACCAGTCCCAAGAGAACGCCCGAGAGAAACGCGAGCAAGGTGGCGGCCAGCGCCAAACCCACAGTGTTTCTGGCCCCGTAGACAATCCGGCTGAACAGGTCCCTTCCCAGCTGGTCCGCCCCCAGCAGCATTTCCTCGCTCATCGGCGCAAACGCCTGACCCACGATCTCGGCCTCCCCGTAGGGAGCGATCACCGGAGCGAAGATTCCGGCGATAGCGTAAATCCCTATGACGAACAGCCCGAAACTGGCCGTAAGCGGCGCCGTGCGCATGGCTTCCGCGCTTTTACCGGGCAGAACGGTCGCGAGGAACTCTCGGAAGGAGTACGCGGTGCCGGCGCAGAGGATGAGAACCACCGCTATGACTGTCACCGTCCGCAGAGCCGGTTCACCCCCTATGATCCCCATGATGAAAGAGGCCAGAGTGAGGGAGAACAGCACGAGGAACGCCCCGCGCTTTTTCAGGTATGCGGCAAGGCAGGATGCCCCGATCAGCATGGCGTAATAAACGATTATGAATGCGTTCATATCACGGTCTCAATTCGGGTGACGCAGGCGCGGATTGGTGAGAATGGTTCCCACATCCGCCGCAAGGTTAAGCAGTATGAACGTCGCGGCAAATATAAGACAGCAGGCCTGCACCACCGGAAAATCACGCTTGGTCACGCTGTCCACCAGCAGCTGCCCTATCCCCGGGTAGACGAACACCACCTCAACCAGCACCACGCCGGTAATCAGGTAGGCGAGATTCAAGGCTACGACATTAATTATCGGCGCCCATGAATTGGGCAGCGCATGTCTTGCGACGACTTTCCACTCCGGAATTCCTTTTAGGCGCGCCATCTCTATGTAAGGAGAAGACAGCAGGCTGATTATGGCCGCGCGGGTCATGCGCATCATGTGGGCCACCACCACGAGTACCATAGTCAGCGCGGGGAGGAACATGCGATGAAGCTTTTCCGAAAGCATCATGTCCTCGTCCAAGCTTGCGATAGAATGGAAGTAGCCGGTATTCACAGCAAGATAGAGAATCAGTATGTAGCCGAGGAAAAACTCGGGAGATGAAATAGAAACCAAGGTGGCCACGTTGGAAACCCTGTCAAACAACGAATTCCTGAAAAGGGCCGCCAGAACACCCAGAACGATCGCTAGGGGCACGGCGATTACCGCCGCGTAAAGAGCCAGAAGAAGCGTGTTGACGAATCTCGGCCCGATCGTTTCGGCTACGGGAGCCCCGGTTATCAAAGAGGATCCGAAATCGCCTGAGAGGGCTCCCAAAAACCATTCGACATAACGTGCGGCGGATGGACGGTCCAGACCCAACCGCTCGCGCATGGCGGCGATGGTTTCTTCTGTAGCTCCCTGACCGAGCACCGCCTGCGCTACGTCGCCCGGCAGAAGTTCCACCGCTCCGAAGATGAGCACCGAGACAACGAGCAAGGTCGCAAGTCCAAGCCCCAGCCGCTTGAGAACAATGCCTAGAACGTCGTCCATGAAATAGCATTCCTCTCGAAGCCGCGGGGAAAACCCCGATTAGGTCCGCCCCCGCTTAGCACACCATGACAGGAAAAAGGCATCAGGAGCGGAACAGGCGAGAAAAACGGCGGGATACTCAGCATCAGTCCGCAAACCACCAACGGCTTGCGCCTCTAGCGCCGTCAATCTGCCAACCGCTGGCAAGATGCGGCCCGTGCCGCACTTTCTTGTTGCGCGCATATACGAAGTTGGTAAACATGGGGAGGATAGTGCCACCGTCGTCGTGCGCCAGCTGCTGCATCTCGCGGTACATCGCAGTGCGCTTTGCCTGGTCCAGCTCCGCCTTGGCCAGCAGCAACAGTTCGTTAAAGCGCTTGTTCTTCCATCGGCTTTCATTCCACGCGGCGTCGTTCTTATAGACCAGCGTGAATATGAGATCGGGAGTCGCCCGAGCGCCCCACTGCACCAGGCAGAAAGGTTTTTTGAGCCACACGTTTGAATAATAGCCATCGCTTGGCTCGCGCACCACGTTAATCTCGATTCCGGCGGCCTTGGCCTGCTGAGCGAACAGTACGCACATGTCAACCGCCCCCGAGTAAACGGTATCGGCAACGGAGAGGTTCACCTTGAGCTTTTCCCTGCCGGCCTTTTTGAGCAACGCCCTGGCCCGCTCGGGATCATACCTGCGCTGCGGCAGATCCGCCCAGTAGGGCATGTTCGGCGAAACGTGGACGTCATTACCGGGAATCGCCATGCCGAATGCGATCTTTTCGATGATTTCCTCGCGGTCGATGGCGAGCTTCATGGCGTTTCTCACGTTGACGTCGTCAAACGGCGCGGTGTCGCAGAACATCGGCATCGTGAGCGCCGAACCGCTGGGAACGTTATCTATCTCGATATTTTTGTTGCGCCGCAGCAGATTCAGGGTCTTGAGTTCAATCTGCGTAACGGCGTCCACCTCGCCCGTGACCAGCGCTATCTCGCGTGCGTTGGGGTCGTTTAGAACCATGAGTTCAACCTTGTCGAAGTAGGCACCTTCCAGGTGCCATCCCTCATGGCGCACGAGCTTCGTGCCGATACCGGGGCGATGACTTACTATCTTGTAAGGACCGGCACCGTCGCCCGACTGCCAGTCGATGGTGCCGTCAGCGTTGGCCGGCAGCATGGCCAAGTGGTAGTCGGTCATCAGCCAGGGCAGGTCCGCATTACCGCTTGCCAGTTTTATCGTAATGGAATGAGGGTTGTTCTTGACGATTTCCTTTACGTCCTTGAGCAGGGCCGCGGCCACCGAAGAGGTTTTGTCGCCGCGATGATGGTTAAGAGAGGCAATAGCGTCATCCGCGGTAAAGGGCCTGCCGCTGTGAAAAGAAGCGTCCTTGTTCAGCTTGAACGTCCACTCCGAGGCATCGTCCGACGCCGACCACGAGACCGCCATGTCAGGGCCCAGGCCGTTTTGCGGAGTGATCAGGGTCAGGTAGCTACGATGAACGTGCGCAAGCTGGATGGTGGCAAAGCTTAAGTAGGTGCCGGGATCATGAGTGTCCGAGGTGTTGCCGTCATGCATTCCCAGCCTGAAAGTACCGCCTTTCCTAGGCGAAACCGCCATCACTTCTGTATTCCAGAGCGCCGAAGCGGCCGACACGGTTATTCCCGTGGCGACGAGAAAACGGATAAAATCCCGGCGGCTCAAGCGCCCGTCGCGCCCATCGCTTTTCATCTGTTCAATAAGTTCCTCGTGGGTAAGGTGTTTCACAAGCTGCCTCCATGAATACAAGCTGGGCGTCGCCGCCTAGCGTGTATTCTGCTTCATATGCGTATCAAATGTCAAGGTGCGCTGGGTGCACACCTTTGACGGGTCAGTCAAAACAGAAACTTGCGACAATAAAGAGTAGAGTCAAGAAGAGGCGCACCTGTCCCGGGCGCGGGGAGTGGCTGCTTCCGGCAGCTTTCGCCCTTTTCCGGTGCCTCATTCCACCCCGCAACCAGGTTTCCTCTTCCCGCTGGGTTATGACGCCTTCGCGCGGCGCACTGAGAAATGCAGGTTGGCGGGACTGAAACGCAAGAAGGAAGCAGCCCGGCCGGATTAAAGTGGCTCAAGGCCGAGACCCGCAATGGACATGCGTGGCCCATGAAAGACATCCGGCAATCAGGTGTCGGGAAAACCGGCGGACGAATGAGAGAAGATTCCTTCGTTTCACCTTCTGAGCAGGAAACTCCGTCGGGCTACGCTTTTCCCGAATCGCGCGAAAAGCGATTTTAAGTTAGAATTTACCGCGATAACCGACCAGCCGGACGCGGCAAAGTCAACTCAAGGAGGGATACTCTATTGGCAACGAAAAACCCGAAAAAGAAAGAAACCCCCAGGAAATATTCCTCGATTTACGTGGAAGGAGCGCACAGGGCCCCTAGCCGTTCAATGCTGAGAGCCGTGGGCTTTACAGACAGGGATTTCAAGAAACCCGTCGTAGGAATAGCGTCAACCTGGAGCATGGTAACGCCATGCAACATGCACATAGACCAGCTTGCAAGACACGGGGCCGCCGGGGCGAACAAGGCCGGAGGCAAATCCATAATCTTCAACACGATTACCGTATCCGACGGAATATCGATGGGGACCCCGGGAATGAGATACTCCCTTGTATCAAGGGAAGTCATCGCCGATTCCATTGAAACGGTGGCAGCGGGAGAGGGATTTGACGGCATCGTGGCCATAGGAGGGTGCGACAAGAACATGCCCGGGTGCCTCATGGCGATGGCGAGGCTTAACAGGCCGTCTGTGTTCGTCTACGGCGGAACGATACTTCCCGGAAACTACAGGGGGAAGGACGTGGACATCGTCTCGGTATTTGAAGCCGTGGGGGCGCACTCAAACAGAGACATCACCGATTCAGAGCTTAAGGAGATAGAGTCCTGCGCGATTCCCGGGCCCGGTTCCTGCGGGGGGATGTACACCGCGAACACCATGGCTTCAGCGATAGAGGCCCTGGGCATGAGCCTTCCCAACAGCTCGGCCCAGGCGGCAGTCTCGAAGGACAAGGTCGAGGACTGCAGAAACGCGGGAGCGGCGGTCTTGAACCTCATAGGAGAAAACATAACGCCGCGGGACATAATGACGAAAAAGGCCTTCCTGAACGCCATAACGGTAGTCGTAGCTCTCGGGGGCTCAACCAACTCGGTGCTTCACCTGCTCGCGATGGCGAACGCGACGGGGGTGCGGCTCACGATAGACGACTTCACTAGGGTCGGGAAAAAAGTTCCGGTGCTGGCCGACCTCAAGCCGAGCGGGCAGTACATGATGTCCGATTTCTGCAGGATAGGAGGGCTCACCCCTCTGCTCAGGATTCTCCTTGACGAAGGGCTTCTTCACGGAGACTGCATGACGGTGACCGGAAAGACCCTGAAGCAGAATCTCCGCGGAGTGAAGAGATACCCCAGAGGACAGAAGATAGTCCACACCGTGAAAAACCCGATAAAGGAATCGGCCCATATAGTGATTCTCAAGGGAAATATCGCGCCTGAGGGGGCGGTGGCGAAAATAACCGGCAAGGAGGGGAACTCCTTTACCGGAGAGGCCATAGTGTTTAACTCTGAGGAGCAGAGCCTCAAGGCGATTCTCGACGGAAGGGTAAAGAAAGGGCACGTTATAGTGATAAGGTACGAAGGCCCCAAGGGAGGGCCGGGAATGAGGGAGATGCTCGCTCCGACCGCGGCCGTGATGGGCAAGGGGCTCGGAGGGGACGTGGCGCTCATAACGGACGGCCGTTTCTCGGGGGGAACGCACGGCTTCGTCGTGGGACACATAACGCCCGAGGCGGTTGACGGCGGCACCTTGGCGCTCATAAGGAACGGGGATGAGATAACTATTGACGCGAAAAGCAGAAAAATAACCCTGAACGTATCGGAAAAGGAGCTGGAAAAGAGAAAAAAAAACTGGAAGAAGCCGACGGCCAAGGAGAAGGCCGGCGTGCTCGCGAAATACTCGAGACTTGTTTCCTCCGCTTCCCAGGGCGCGGTAACCGACAGGGTCTAGTTCCGCCGCCGCGCAAGGTGTATTGCCTATTTGCGGGGTGGCAATATACTTTATCCCATGGAGTGGCTCCAGGGAAAAAACGTCGTAGTGGGAATAACGGGCGGCATCTCCGCCTACAAGTCCTGCGAACTTGTTAGATCTCTCGTGAGAGACGGGGCGGAGGTTTGGTGTGTAATGACCAGAAACGCCGAACGCTTCATAACCCCGCTCACCCTCCAGACCCTCTCCGGAAACAAGGTCGCCTCCAATCTTTTTGATCTCACTTCAGAATCCGAGATAGGTCACATAAAAATCGCCGACGTGGCCGACGTGGTGGTGGTCGCGCCCGCAAGCGCGTCCTTCATAGGCAAAATCGCCTCTGGGATAGCCGACAGCCTGCTCGCAACCGTCATATTGGCTACCAAGGCTCCCGTGATCGTCTGTCCCGCAATGAATTCCAACATGTACTCAAACTCCATAGTGCAGGAAAACATGGAGAAACTGAGGCGTCACGGATTCACCATAGTCGAACCCGGCGAGGGAGACCTTGCCTGCGGGTGGACCGGAAGGGGAAGGCTCGCCGAAACGGACGTTATAGCTCTTGAGATTCAGAAGGCGCTTGCGCCGCAGGACTACGCGGGAGAGAACATACTGGTAAGCGCCGGGGCGACAAGGGAGCACATAGACCCCGTAAGGTTCATATCAAACCCCTCGACCGGCAAAATGGGCTACTCGATAGCCCGGGCGGGATGGCTTCGCGGAGCCCGTGTGACACTGGTTTCGGGACACTCCTCTCTTCCGGACCCTCACGGAGTGGATGTGGTGCGGGCAACTGACTGCGATGAGATGTACGAGAGAATCCACGAGCGCTTCGAGCCGGCAAACATAGTGATAAAGTCGGCGGCCGTAAGCGATTACTCCCCCAGCGAGAAATCAGAGCAGAAAATAAAGAAATCGAAAAAACAGCTTTCGATCCCCCTTAAGAAAACCCGGGACATACTGAAGTCACTGGGGGAGAACAAAAAAGAAAAAATACTGGTGGGATTCGCGGCCGAGACGGAAAATATCGTCGAGAACTCACAAAAGAAGCTCGAGGAGAAGAACCTTGACCTCATTGTGGCAAACGACATTACGATACCACAGGCGGGCTTCGGAGAAGACACCAACATCGCCTGGCTTGTGGACAGGGAAAAAGCTGAAGAACTTCCTCTCATGAACAAATTCGAACTTGCGAACAGGATTCTCGACAGGATAAAGGAAATAGAAAGAAATCGACAGGATCAGGTTGTATGATTTTCGATCCAGTTATCTAGACTTAGACCTCTAATGCGTACAAATTCGCTCAGATTGTTTGTGACAAGCGTTAAACCTTGACTCCTAGCATGGGCAGCGATGTGCATGTCATTCACCCCTACAGGAGATCCTCGCCGCTCTAATTCGGCACGTATCTCTCCGTAATGGGATGCTGCCGCTGGTCCGTATTCAAGAATATCTAGCAGGGAAACAAACTCTTCAACCTGCCTCCGGTTGTACTCCGGTCTTGAACTTTTCTCAACGCCATGCAGCAATTCAGCCAAGGTTACCGAGCTTATGCACATCCGGAAAACATAACGGTTAAAAACATCCAACACCTCAATCGGCTTGCGATTAATGACATAAATCGCAATGTTGGTGTCCAACATATACTTCAGCATTACTCAAAAGGTTCTCTTTCCGGCTGCTCTTGACTGGCACGCTCAGTCATAAAATCGTCAGTTACACGCTCCTCAGACAAAAAGAAACTATCCCAAGCACGGTCAACAGGCGAAAGTATACGGTCATGACCGACCACCCGCACAAAAACCTCTTTGACGTCATCTGGAAAACGCATCTCAGCGGGAAGCCTGACGGCCTGAGTTCTATTATTCTTGAAGACTGATCCTTTAGCAGGCATTATCTCACCTCCTTGAAATTGCCATATACACATTGTATATAAATCGAAATATATTGCAAGCGTATATAGCATAAATCTGAATACAGTCAGAAAGTTATTATGACCTTGAGACTTTTTTGAGGGTTCCCGGCAAGAACAAACCCCTGCTGAATATCCCGCAGTGAAAACCTGTGGGTAATCATCCCTCCCACATCTACAGCCCCTTTTTGTATTAGAGAAAGAGCATATTCAAGGTCTCCGGGAGCCGCAGCGTATGAACTTACCACTCGTACTCCCGACCACCAGTACTCGTTAAAGGGAAAATCGAGTGTGAACTCCGGGTCGGAAGGGGCAAAAAAAAGTATTTTCCCCGAGGGGGAGACAAGATTGAAGGCGCTTTTTATCGCGCTCCGCGCTCCCGTGCAGACTATTACCATGTCAGAGAGGTATCCGGAGTTTTTCTCCATTACAAGCGAAGCTATGTCGTCCTCGGGGCTGAAAACAGAAGAGGCTCCGAACTCCACGGCCTTGCGTAGCCTGAATTCGTCTGAATCGGTCATAAAAACCGGCCCCGCCCCAAGGTGAAGAGCATACTGAAGGCAAAGAAGCCCCGCCGTGCCGCTTCCGAGAATCGTCACGCTATCTCCACTACAAAGCCCCGCAGCGCTAATGGCTCTCGTGACACAGCCAAGAGGTTCCGTGAACGATCCCTCCTCAAAAGACACGTTATCCGGAAGATGAAGAACTCCCCTCTCAACATTAGGCGGCGCAACGCGCACGTACTCTGAGAACCCGCCAGGATCAAAACCCGACTTCCTTATCATGGGACAGTTGGTATGTCTTCCGGAAAGACAGTATCGGCACTCCTCACAAGGGACATGATGAGTGGCAACGACCCTGTCGCCTACCTGGAACCGGCTCACTCCCGATCCAACTTCAGCCACTTCCCCCGCAATTTCGTGACCGAGCACCAGGGGAGCTTTCGGCACCCTGTACCACTCCATAAGATCGCTTCCGCAGATTCCGCTCGCCCTGATCCTGATCAGAATCTCCCCCTCTCCCGGCTCCGGGCGGGGGAACTCCTCAATCCTTACGTCGCTGTTTGTGTGATAGACCGCGGCGAGCATGTCACGAGCCTTTCTCCCTTAGTTCCGTGAAAAGCTCGTGGGCCTGCTTCGGGGTCATGTTCTCGTGAACGATCCCGCGGATCGCCCTTATAATCGCCACGGGGTTGTCGCGCTGCCAGATGTTCCTTCCCATGTCCACTCCCGCGGCGCCCCGGGATATGGCCTCGTGAGTCATGTTGAAAACGTCCATCTCGGTATCAAGCTTTGGACCGCCCGCGATCACTATGGGCACCGGGCAGCTTCCGGTCACTTTCTCGAAATCCTCGCAGTAATAGGTCTTGACGATGCGCGCCCCCAGCTCAGCGCATATCCTGCAGCAGAGCGCAAGGTACCTTGAGTCCCTTTTTTCAAGCTCCTTGCCGACAGCCGTTATCCCGAGAACCGGAATGCCGTATCTCTCCCCCTGGTTCACAAGCTCTGAGAGCCCGAGAAGGGTCTGTCTTTCAAACTCGGTCCCTACGAAGACTGAAAGCCCTACCCCCGCAACGTTAAGCCTTATAGCCTCCTCGAAATCCGTCGTAATGCCCTCGTTCTCAAGGTGCGGGCCCGCGATGCTCGTTCCCCCGGAGACCCTGAGCACCACGTTGGCCCCCGAATCCGGGGAGACCGAGGTTCTGAGCACTCCTCTTGTGAGCATTATGGTATCGGCGTACGGGAGAAGGGGGGTTATGGTTTCTTCGGGAATCTCAAGGCGATGCGTGGGGCCGAGGAAGTAGCCGTGGTCAAGCGCGAGCATAACCGCTCTTCCGGTATCGGGCCTTATAATGCGGGCCATCCTGTTTTTCATGCCCCAGTCCATCAGTACGCGCACCCTCCAGTCGTTTCGCTAAACTCTAGAGCAATACCCGCTGCATGTCAAACAGGCCTGAGGCGAAAAAACGCGCTCCGGGGGTCTAGGGCAAGGACCGTCCGGACCCATGTCTCCGACCGCGAGATTTTTTCACGCTTTAATGCAATTTGCAGGCTCTGGTATATACTTGTCCCGGCTGCAGGTTTTTGCGGAACGGAAAACCTGAAGAGAGCTTCCGCCAGGCAGTTAACCGAGGAAAAGATGAGAAAAATCCTGGAAAAATTCCTGAGAGCAGACGCATTCCTGTTAATCCTGCTCCCGGCAGTGCTGCTTATATCTTTTTCTGTCCTTTCATGCGACGACGAGGACGATAGCGGCCCCGCGGTGGGAATAGTCTACGACACCGTAGGCAAGCAGGACAGATCATTCAATGAGTCCGCTTATGAAGGGATCAAGAGGGCCGAGGCGGAACTCGGAATCTCTGTAAGCGAAGGGACAACGGATGGAACCGACCGTGAGGAACTTGTCCGTTCCTTGGCCGAGAACAACGACCTCGTGATAGCCGTCGGGTTTTCATTTGAGGGCGCGATTAAAAAAGTCGCTGCTGAATATCCGAGGACCAATTTTGCCGGAGTAGACATTCGGCAGGGAGATAGCACTCCTGCAAATTTCGCAAGCCTGCTTTTTAACGAGGCGGAAGGCTCCTTTCTGGTCGGCGCCGCGGCCGCGATTAACACAAAAACGGATAAAATCGGCTTCATAGGGGGAGTATGCGCCACTCCTGACAGGATCATCGAGAGATTCGAGGCGGGATTCATAGCCGGGGCAAGGAAGGTAAACCCGGATATCATGATTGAAACCGAGTACCTGTCTCACTGGGATGATTCGACGGGCTTTGACAACGCCGGTAAAGCGGAGCAGGTCGCGATGCGCATGTTCGGAGACGGAGCGGATGTCGTCTTTCACGCGGCCGGCGCCTCGGGACCGGGGCTTTTCAAGGCGGCAGAAAAAGGAAGCAAAGCGGAGGGGACCCATCTCTGGGCGATAGGGGTTGATTCCGACCAGTACAGGACCGCAAGCGAATCCGAGCGGGAGCACATACTGACCTCCATGCTGAAAAGGGTAGACACGGCAGTCTACAATATCATCGAAGCTCAGAAAAACGGCGGATTCCAAGGCGGAGCGGTAAAAAACGATCTCTCGAACGGTGGAGTCGACTACTCGACATCCGGGGGATTCGTGGACAAGATAAGAGGTCGTCTGGAAGGGTACAAGACCGACATAATAAACGGCGACATCAAGGTTCCAACATCTCCCGGAAAAGGCTGCGCGGAACCGCAGACTTACTGACCCATCCAAAGTACCGACGCGAGGAGAACTCCGCGAGGCAGAGACAGGTCCTAATCAGAAACTCTCAACGAGCGATTTTGAATCCCTGAAACCCTCAAGGGCCCGGGATATCTGATCCTTCGTGTGGGTCGCCATAAGCGACGCCCTTATTCTGCATTTTCCGGCGGGAACCGATGGAGGTCTTACCGCGGGAGTGTAAATTCCCCTGTCCCTAAGTGCCGACGCCAGACTGAGTGTCGCCTCCGGCTCACCCGTAAGCACAGGGACTATAGCGCTCTGAGAGGGAAGCACGGAAAACCCCATTTCGCAAAGCCCCGCCTTGAACGTATCGACAAGCCCCATCAGATGCCTTCTTCTCTCCGGTTCGCTCTCTATGATACAGATAGCCTCAATTGACGCGGCGAGGCAGGCTGCGGGAAGGGAAGTATCGAAAATGTAGCTTCTTACCCTGTTTCGGATGAAATCGACGAGAGATCGGCTGCCGGCCACGTATCCGCCCAGGGACCCGACGGCCTTTGAAAGAGTACCCATGACCACGGGAACCCTCCGCTCGACTCCGAAATGCTCGGTGGCTCCGCTGCCCTTCTCCCCGAGAACCCCCATGGCGTGGGCCTCGTCCACCATGAGCATGCATCCGTAGCGCTCGGAGATCGAGCAGACCTCCCCGAGGTCAACGAGGTCTCCGTCCATGCTGAACACCGTGTCCGTGACTATGAGCTTCTTTCCGCCGCCACGGCTTCGGGAAACCATGCGCCGAAGGCTGTCCGTATCGAGATGGGGATACACCTCTACTCTCGCCCGGGAGAGTCTGCAGCCGTCTATTATTGATGCGTGGTTAAGCTCGTCGCTGAACACCGTGTCCCCTTCCCCGACCAGCGCGGCGATCGTTCCCACATTCGCCAGATAGCCGCTTGAGAAAAGGATCGCGGCCTCGGTCGATTTGAACTCCGCTATTTTCCCCTCGAGCTCGGCGTGAAGGCCGGAGCTTCCGCTTACTAGCCTTGACCCTCCCGAGCCCGTACCGTACTCAGAAAGAGCCTCGGCCGCCGCCGCGATCACTCTCGGGTCGGTGGAGAGACCCAGATAGTTGTTGGAAGCGAGAAGCAGGTGCTTTTCCCCGCCGATCAGTATCTCAGGGGACTGCCCCGAGGCGATCTCCGTAAGCGTTCTGAAAAGATTATTCTCCCTTATGGCCATTAATTCATCCTCAATCCACTCAAGAGAATCGGGGGCTTCCATCCGCGCTACCCCTCCTCGGTTACCTTTTTTATGGAGAGATAGGTTGCCCGCAGAAGCTTCGCGAGATCATCCATCCCGATTCCCACGGGGGGCATGAGCACGACCACGTCCCCAAGCGGTCTTATGAGAACCTCGTGCGAGAGAGCTTCCTCGGCGACCCGCCACCCCATCCTCTCCACCGGCTCGTATGACTCTTTGGTTCTCTTGTCGCCAACGAGCTCGATTCCGACCATAAGCCCCTTGTTTCTCACATCTCCGACGTGGGAAAGACCCTCGAACTCCCGAAGCTCGTCCTCGAGGAACTCAATTTTCTCTGAAAGGGAAGACAATGTGTCGTTATTTCTAAAAGCCTCGAGATTTCCCATCGCGGCCGCGCACGAAAGAGGATTCCCGGAATAGCTGTGTCCGTGAAAGAAGGTCTTGAATTCCTCATAATCCCCCAGGAACTCCTCGTATATCTCATCGGTAGTTATCGTCGCCGAAAGCGGAAGATACCCCCCGGTCATTCCCTTTCCGAGAACCATCATGTCGGGCGTCACGCCGTCATGTTCGCACGCGAACATCTTCCCGGTCCTTCCGAAGCCGGTAGCCACCTCGTCAACTATCATGAGCACGTCGTAGCGCGTGCAGTACTCCCTCACTTTCGCGAGATAGCCGTCGGGAGCCACCACCATTCCTCCGGCGGCCTGAACGCACGGCTCAAGTATGACCGCGGCTATCTCATCGTGGCGCTCCCTCAGCATCTCCCCCATCTCGTCCGCGCACGCGATTCCGCACCCGGGCCAGGTCTTTGCGAGCGGACACCTGTAGCAGTAGTAGGAAGGAGCCCTGTAAGCCTTGAACAGAAGAGACGAGAAAGCCTTGTGAAAGATGTCGATTCCCCCGACCGAAACGGCCCCCAGAGTGTCGCCGTGATAACCATTATCAAGACACAAAAACGCCTTCTTCTCGGGCCTGCCCCTGTGGGACCAGTACTGAAACGCCATCTTGAGCGCGACCTCGACGGCACTTGCCCCGTCGCCCGAGTAAAACACCTTCTTAAGTCCCGGGGGACAGATTTCCACAAGCTCCCTCGCAAGCTCGGCGGCCGGGGGATTGGTTATGCCCAGAAGAGTGCTGTGGCTCACGAGCTCAAGCTGCTTTTTTATCGCCCCGTCGATCTCGGGCACAGCGTGGCCGTGGATGTTAACCCACAGGGATGAGACGCCGTCTATGTACTTTTTTCCCTCGGAATCTATCAGATACGATCCCTCCGCGCGCTCGACCACTATGGGATCCCTGCGCACGTAATCCTTCATCTGGGTAAACGGGTGCCAGACGAATTCCCTGTCGTAGACCCCTATCTGTTTTGATTTGTCGCTCATCTAGGTCCGTAAGGGGCAGAGGACGCCCCGAGTGAAAAGAATATCATGAAAACGCCGCGACGGGGTCAGTTAAGAATTTCTTTTCTGACCGGCATCTGCAGATCATCAAGCATCCTGAGATCATCGCGCGGGGAGCGTCCCGGAGTAGTAAGGTAGTTGCCGAGGATCATGGCGTTCGCCCCGGCCACAAGACCCATCGCCTGGAGGTCCCGAAGCGTCACTTCCCTTCCGCCCGCCGTCATTATTATCTTGTCCGGCAGCACCAGCCTGAAAATCGAAATGGTTCTTACTGCTTCAAGCGGCTCTATGGTCTCAAGGTTCTCAAACGGAGTTCCGGGTCTCGGATCAAGGAAGTTTATCGGAACCCAGGTGGGGTCAAGATCCCTTATCTCGAAAGCGAACTCAATTCTCTGACGCATGCTCTCCCCCATGCCGAGTATGCCGCCCGAGCAGAGGTTCATGCCGGTTTCCTTTACCAGAAGAGCGGTCTTGAGCCTGTCATCGTAGCTGTGGGTGGTGCATATGCTTGGAAAATGGCTCCTGCAGGTCTCGATATTGTGGTTGTATCTCCACACCCCGTGGTCCCTGAGCTCGTAGGCCTGTTCCCTGGTAAGATCGCCGAGGGAACAGCCGACCTTGAGATCAGTCTCCGCGCAGAGAAGGTCAACGGCCTCGAGAACCTTTTTGAATATCCTAGGCGTCGGGCCCTTGGCGCTTATTACTATGCAGAAATCCATGGCGCCCATCTTCTCCGCCTGCCTTGCGGCTCCGAGTATTCTCTCCGCCGCCATAAGCGGATGGGCCTCGACCTCGGTATCGAAATGGGCCGACTGGGAGCAGAAAGAGCAGTCCTCGGGACAGTTCCCCGTCTGGGCGCTTATTATGGAGCGCAGAAACACCCCGTCGCCCTTGTACTTGAGAGTCACCTTCCTTGCAAGCGATATAAGATCGGAAAGCCGCTCCCCGGAAAGCTCGGTAAGCGCGAGAGCGTCTTCAAAGGTTATCTCCTCTTCTCTTTCAAGAAGTTTCTCGGAAACTATGTCAAGAATGTCTATTTCTGGTTGCCTCTGAGTCCTGAGTCTAGGGGAATCTAGGTTACAGAAACGGGCGGGATTGTCAAACCAGGTCGCCTGCGGGATGAGCTGTTTAGCCGGGCATCAGAAAGTGCGTTTGTCAGCTTCTCCGCAGCTACACGACGTTGACGACTTTAGAATACGGGGATGTAATGTCTGTAACTCCCGTGGGAAGACTAATAGCCGTTTTCGAGGCAATGC
>JAPOYE010000061.1 GCA_026706695.1 Candidatus Dadabacteria bacterium
AATTGCGGCAAGTTTGCCCCAAAAACAGACGTAAATCGGTCTCTTCTCGCACTTTGTCTGTTCTGTTCACCATGGAAGTGGTAAGATTCTTCAGGAAGCCTCTTGAATCAATAATTTTGCAAGAGGCTCTATAGAGATTAATTTCCATGATCCAAACAGCTTCAAAAGAGGGTTTCAGGTCCGGGTTCATTTCCGTGATAGGACGACCTAATGTCGGAAAATCCACGCTTGTGAATTCCGTCGTCGGAGAAAAAGTTTCGGCCGTTTCGGATAAGCCGAGCACTACCAGGAACAGAATTCTGGGAGTAAGGACTTTTGATGATTCGCAGCTGGTTTTTCTTGATACACCAGGCGTTTACAGGGAAAAAAGCAGACTCGGAAAATCCATGGCCCGAGCGGTAAGCGGTGCCCTTTCGGATGCTGATCTGGTGGCGTTTGTTACGGATGTCGAAAAACCTTTCGGGGCGGCCGATGAATCCATACTGAAAATGTTCAGGAAACCTTCCTTGTTTGTCGTAAACAAGATCGACAAGATAAAAAAATCAAAGCTCTTGTCGATACTTTCAGCCGCCGAGAGATTTTCTGAGAAGTTCCTCGAAATAGTTCCCATCTCGGCTCTTAACAACGATGGGGTGGATGAGCTCACGCAGCTTCTCAAAAAACACCTACCCGAAGGGCCGAAATATTTCCCTGATGATATTTTCACGGATCAGCCTGAGATTTTTTACGTAAGCGAACTCATAAGGGAGAAAGTTTTCAATCTCACGCGAAAGGAAATTCCCTATAAAGTGGCGGTGGTGGTCTCGGGATTCAGCGAGGATACGGAACGGAACCTGATCAGGATAAGTGCAGAAATCTATGTTGAGAGAAAAAGTCATAAGGGAATTCTCATAGGAAAGGGCGGGGGGATGCTAAAGCGAATCGGTTCTGAGGCCAGGGTTGATATTGAAAGGATACTGGGAGTTAAGCTGTTTCTGGAGCTTTGGGTCAAGGTTAAGGAGAACTGGACCCAGAGCGATTTCCTGATAAAGGAATTCGGTTACGGAAACTGAACCGCAGAAGTCTTTATTCTCCCTTGAAAACCGGCTTTCTCTTTTCCAGAAAAGCCTTTTTTCCTTCCTTGGAGTCGCTGCTTTTCCTCACCTTGGCGAAAAGAGACCTTATGAGCTCTTCGTTTTCTTCCGATATTGGCCTCCCTTCTTCCCAGATGTTTATCATCTTTTTCATCGATATCATCGAAAGCGGGGCGTTTTCGCTTATTCCCTCGGCAAGCCCATAGGTGAACTCTTCAAGCTTGTCTCTTCTTACAACATGGTCGACAAGTCCTTTTTCTAGAGCTCTTTCGGCATTAACGGGGTTTCCGGTGAGAAAGAGTTCTCTTGTAAATCCGGGACCCACTAAGTTCAGAAATTGCTTTATTCCGCTGTAATGATAAGTCACTCCCAGCTTTACGGGCGGGATTGCGAGTTTCACGTCGTCGGCGCATACTCTCAGATCGCAAGTCGCTGCAAGTTCGAGTCCCGCCCCGAAAGCATGACCGTTTATCATTGCTATTACGGGAAGAGGATAGGACTTGACCGCCTGCATGACTTCGGTCAGGGGATGGCCGCTTTCTATAGCAATTTCTTCCTCGGATATTGCGGCTATATCATATCCTGAGCAGAAAGCTCTATCACCGCTTCCCCTTATAACAACACATCTGATTTCAGTGGTTTTTCCTAGCCTTAGAAATTCCTCGGTTAAAAGTCTTAGAATTTCTGGTGTAAGGGAGTTTCTTTTCTCAGGGCGATTGAGGGTGAGGGTGCAGATTGAACCCTCACCCTCTATAAGAATCTCTTTGTTTTCGGCCATGGAGAAATTATATATTACCAAGGCTTGGTGCTTAACCGGAATTTCGGTGCGTTTAATTCTTGCATAGGACCACTGATTTACTCGAACATTTGGCGTATGCGTTCAACAGCGTTCTGCAGATTCCTTAGGTCCTTGCGGCATATTTCCCACAAAATCTCCGGGTTGCTTTTGTAGTAATCGTGTCTTAGGACATTGCCGATTCCTGCAATGTTCCGCCATGGTATATCCGATTCCTTTTGCTTAAATTCATCCGGCAAGCGACGGCTTGCTTCAGACAGAATCTCCAAGTTTCTTTCGACAAGTTGACGTACACGTCTGTCAGCGGAAAAACTCTGCAAGTCTTTGCCATTAATGTCAGCATAAATATTTGTTATGGCTTCAAGGATCTGGTCGGCGTAGAGAGTAGGATTTTTTGGCATTTAGAACACCTGTTCAGATTCATAGATTACACTTTCTTTAATGTGCGGATGAAGTCCTTCTCTTGTTGCTATATCCACCTCACATCTCAAGTTATCTTCAAGGAAATGTTTTACATCAACCAAGTCGAGTAGGCTGAAGGAGGCTTCTGGGTTGATGTCAATAAAAACATCTATATCACTTGCCGAGGTGTTTTCATCTCGAACGGCTGAACCGAACAGGAAAATGGATTTGACTCCTTTGTCACGCAACGGTTTTTCCAAAGAAGAAATCTGTTTATGAATTTCTTCTTTGGTTAGTTGTGTTGTCAAGGATGTATCAATTGAGGTATTGTCTCGTTTGACTAATAACCGCAACGCCTCGCGAACTACTTCGCTGGCATTGTTGTAAAGTCCGGATGAAACCTTCTCCCGAATGAACTCCTCCAACTTGGGTGTGAGTGAAACATTCATTAATATCTGCCTGCACTATAAAAGATACTTTGATAACAAACTTTGTCAATCTTTGTTGTAAAGATTGTTTTTTTGTATTTTATCGTCAGGAATAATCTCATTCTAAACTATACAGGCATACTTACAGAGTTGAATTTCCCAAAGAGGGAAGGTGTATGAAAGAAAACGAACCGTCGCACTTGCGAACCTACAGGGTGCTGTTTCTCTGCACGGGCAATTTGGCCCGTTCGATCATTGCTGAATCTCTTTTGAATCACAATAGCGACGGAAGATTTGTCGGCTACAGTGCGGGCAGTCATCCTCGGGGAGAAGTTCACCCCCATGCTCTTGATCTCCTGCTTGGCAAGGGACACGCCATTGAGAACCTGCGCTCCAAGTCTTGGGATGAATTCGAGGTGGAGGGCGTTCCTTCGATGGATTTTGTTTTTACAGTGTGTGACAACGCGGCGAAAGAACCTTGTCCCGTGTGGCCGGGCAGGCCGGTTACGGCTCACTGGGGTCTTGCGGACCCCGCGGGCGTTGAGGGAACTGAAACTGAGCAGCTAAAAGCTTTTGAAAAAGCCTACGACTTGCTCAAAGAGCGTATCGCTGCGTTTCTGGCCCTTCCGTTTGACTCGCTTGACAGCGTGGAACTTCGTGAGAGACTTGAAAAGATAAGGCGCCGTGGGTCTGGAACGGACGGAGAATAGTTACTGACGTTTGAAGCGTTTCTGTCCGACCACCGCATGGACCTGAATAGTTCTGATTCTCACGCAAAAGCACTATGAAGAAACAAAAAACCCTGTATCTGGCTAACCCCTACGGCTTTTCCGCACAGCAGCGCGAAGGGCCCTTGGCGGTTCTTGTCGAGGTTCTGGAATCAATGGGAGCTGAGGTATGGGAGCCGTTTTCCCGGAATAATCAGGTTGATAAGGCGGTTGCCGGTTGGGCCTACCGGATCGGACAGTCGGACCTCAGGGACGTGCGTGAGGCCGACGGGTTGTTTGCGGTTGTCAATGGATGTCCGCCGGACGAAGGAGTTATGGTGGAACTGGGAATGGCTATTGCTTGGGAAAAACCCGTGTTTCTGTTCCGGGATGACTTCCGCAGCTGCACCGACAGCGAGGTCTATCCGCTCAACCTGATGCTGTTTGCCGGCATGCCTGAAAAGGGCTGGGAGGCTTACTTGTATGGTTCTGTAGAAGAGATAACCGACCCGGACAAAGCGCTGGCGAGATGGCTTAAAGATACGGAGTGATCCGGGCCATGAAAAAGTTTACCGGTCTGCTATCCTCAAAACCCTTGCCCCTTTTCCTCCCCCACTTTTCATTTCCAGAAGTGCTGCGTTTGCCTCTTCAAGTCCGTACTCGGTGACTTCAGCCTCTATTCCCAGAGTGGACGCGGCCGAGAGAAAGCCGGCAACATCTTCTCTTGTGACATTCGCTACGCTTTTTATCTCTTTCTCAAGCCAGAGATGCGACTGGTAATCGAGACTCAGCAAAGAATTGATGTCGGAGTTCTCCTTGCTTATGGCGTTTACAATCAGTTTTCCCCCGGGGACAAGATTCTCAAGCGAGCGCAAAACGGGTTTCCATGCCGGAGTGGTGTCAATGATGGCTGAAAGCTGCTTGGGGGAATGCTCTTCAATTCCGCCTGACCAGGATGCTCCAAGCTCCATTGCGAACAGCCTTTCCCTTTCTCCTCTTGCGAATACGAACACCTCGCATAGTGGATATGAGTGACGAAGTAGCTGTATGACCAGATGCGCTGAAGCTCCGAATCCCATAAGCCCTACGGCGTCGCCGTCTGTTATTCCGGAAAGTCTGGCGCAACGGTAACCTATCGCTCCGGCGCAAAGGAGAGGGGCCGTCTTCACTGGGTCCATTCCCTCCGGTATGCGGTGAACGAAGTCTGCGTCCGCGACCATAAATTCGGCAAAACCTCCGTTTCTGTCCCTGCCGGTGGCGATGAAATCATGGCAGAGGTTTTCCCGTCCGCTACTACAATAGGAGCATTTTCCGCAGACTCCTCCTATCCACGCAATTCCGACCGTATCGCCTGCGTCGAAACTTCTTACGCCCGAGCCGTGTTCTTCGACCACCCCCACGACTTGATGTCCTGGAACAATCGGAAGAGACGGGGGGATCACCCTTCCTTCTGCCTCGTCCATGTCGGTGTGACAGACCCCGCAGGCTAAAATGCGTATTAGCACTTCTCCTTCAGCGGGTTCTGGTGTGGGAATCTCGAGCAGTTCAAGAGGAGTATCGTTATTGAGCAGGTCGTACGTACCTCTTAGAACCATTGCCTTCATCACGCTACCAAGTATAACACGCATATATGGCGTGCGGGCCGGTTCCTCACTGCTTGCTTGTTCCGAGTGTGGTGTCCGCGTACGCCCTCAGAACGATTTCCGCTGCGACTCTTGCGTCTTCTCCGGCGTCGTGGTGGCGAAAATGAATCCCGAGGTCCCGGGCAATATTCTCGAGATTGTAACCCCTAAGGGCGTATTTATCCGGCCAGGCGCGTCGCGCTACCTGCGCACTGTCAATCCAGGTTCCGTAACGAAGAGATTTTCCACATTCTTCAAATGCTTTTGAGATTGCTCGGCGGTCAAAGAATGTATGGCTTACAACGATTTCTCCCAAGTGTTGCGCGATCTTGTCGCACAATTCTTCAAACCGCGGGTAGCCATTTACCATCTTTTGGTCTATGCCGTGTATGGCGATATTGTACGGATCAAAAAAGTCATGTGGATCAACAAGCTGCGTCCATACCTCTTTGATCTCCGCTGATCTTACCACCGCGATTCCCACTTGGCAGATGCTTGAAACGTTTGAATTCGCGGTCTCGACATCGACGGCGACAAAATCCAGATTTTTACTCGCGGGGAGATAGTTTTTTCCGTTTTGCCCGCGGGGCGTTTTCGGATTTCCGGCTTTTTTCATTCTCCTACATTATGAACCATAACCGGCTTTCTTTCAGCGGTGTTTCGTCCGCTTCGGCGTTTTCGGGCTTTAAACTCAGATTATATTGTTTATAATCTTCCGAATTAAAAGTTTTTCCGGAGGCGTAAGGTGCCGTTATACGAATATGAGTGCGACAGTTGCATGGAGAGTTACAATACGGACATAGACAGTCTGGTCGCCAAGCTTACAAAGACAAACGCAAAGAAAATTTTCAAGCAGAACCGCAACTTCTGTTATGTTGAAGTCACAAGCGACAAGAGCGGAAAACTGTTTTTCGAACTGGGGGAAAGGGGCGTACGCGGCGCGAGGAGGTTTCGTTACAAGCTAGATAACGGAAAGGTCCTTTACCTTGAGCTCAAGAACTTCCGATTCGATCACCTTGTGTACGGAGATGACGACCAGGATGAAGTCAAATGCCCTCTCTGCGACGATTCGGAGGCGGTGAGAAGGGTCTTTTCCACTTTCAAGGCCATATTCGACGACAAGAATAAAAGAGCTCCGGGTCCCGGGGATGAGCTTAGATGGCATCTTGAATACAAACAGCAAAAGGATGAAGAAATAGCGAGCGACTGGGTAGGGCAGGATCACCTGAACCAGTATTTCAACAGATAGGAGACACAAATGCCCCTCTATGAATTTGAATGCATCAAGTGCAGACGCAACGTTGAGAAATCACTGAAGGCTCTTGAGAGAAAACGGGATAAGGAGACCGTAAAAAACCTTGTCGAGAAATATGACAACATAAACGCCATAGAAGTTATCGACCTTGAGCGCGAAGAAATAGTCGCGAAGCACGGAAGAAGGGGAAAAGACTCCATATTCAACGATTTTTACCTTAAGGACGGAGCCCTGCTTGCGCTTTTTAACATGCGAAACTACAGATTTTCCGAGCTTATATACGAAGAGGGGGACGAGAAGAACGTAAAGTGCTACTGCGGGGAGAAAAAGAAAGTGGAGAAAGTTATCTCGACTTTCGCTTTTACCAAGGACCTCTCAACCAATATGCCGAAGCCCGATCTCTCGAACCTGCCGCCCTCGGTTAGAAACAGAACTTACATAGGAGATTACATAGAGGAGAAGGACAGGCCTAAAAAGCACAGGCCTCCCAAGGGAAAAAGACAGTAGGGTGCTGCCCAGCCTTCGGGTGCTTCTGTGTGCTACTTCTTCTGTGCGTAGTCTTCTTTGCGCCTGCCAAACCTTCTCTCAAGTTCGTCCGATATGTCCTGAGGCGAAAGACCCGCTTCGCAGAGAAGCACCATGGAATGGAACCACAAATCGGTAAGTTCGTAGACGAGTTCGTCTTTATCCTCGTTTTTGGCAGCTATTACTACTTCGCCGGCTTCCTCTCCGATTTTTTTAAGTATCCTGTCAACTCCGCCCTTCATAAGGCCGCTCACGTAAGAGCCTTCCTTGGGGTTCTGCTTCCTGTCTTCTATTACGGAAAATACCTTTCTGAGTGAAGCTTTCTCGAACACGGGGGCAGCTTTTTCTTCCATGTTCCCGGATCTGTAAAAGCATGTTGGTTTTCCGGTGTGGCAGGCTACTCCGGTCTGCTCCACGGTTATTAGCACCGTATCGCAGTCGCAGTCAACGAAGATTTCCTTTACGTCCTGAAAATGGCCTGATTCTTCCCCTTTGTTCCAGATCTTTTTTCTTGATCTGCTCCAGAAGTGGGTTCTTCCGGTCTTGACGGTCATCTCGAGAGCCTCTTTGTTCGCATATGCGAGCATGAGCACCCGCCCGCTTGAGCGGTCCTGCACTATTACGGGCAAAAGGCCTTCGTCGTTGAACTTGAGTTCTTCTAGTTTCATATGAGAATTTTCATTCCGCTTGAAGTACGTCAAGATAATAATTGCAAAGCTTCCGTTGTCAAAGAACTGACGGGGCGGGGAAACCGACATATTGAGGCTTCGGGTCGGCTGTTTTCTCCCTCCGAAAGCTTTTTTCTGAATTGCTGTTGATTTTGGGTGTATAACTGTAAGACTGCTGTGCGCGGGGAGGAATTACATCTGTGTTTTTGAGAAAACATCTGGTTCATGGTTCTGTGGTTCTGCTTTTCGCCCTTCTGCTTTTCGCTATTAGTTTGATGCTCTACGGCGATTCAGGGCGCGTGAGTTTTGAACATGGTGTCGCAAGCGGCGACCCTCTGGATGACAGGGTTATTCTCTGGACGAGAGTCACTCCGCAGGAATCCCAGAGAAAAGTCAGGGTCAGGGCCGAAGTTGCTTCGGATAAGAAATTCAAAAGCGTTGTTTACAGTTCTGTTAAGAGCGCTACGGCCAAGAGCGATTACACCGTCAAGGTTGACGTCAAGGGCCTTTCAGCAGGAACGGTTTATTACTACCGTTTTCGCTCAGGTGAGGTCGCATCCGTTATCGGCCGTACCAAGACCTTGCCAAGAGGCGATGTGGATTCGGTCAGACTGGCGGTGTTTTCATGCGCAAACTATCCTACTTCTCATGGCGGTTACTTTAATGTTTACGGCCACGCGGCGGAAACGGCTGACGTCGATGCCGTGGTACACCTCGGTGATTATATCTACGAGTACGGCAAGGCCCCGGATTCCGGGAACGATAATTCCCAAGGAGCCGGAAGGGGTTTTCCTGAGTACAGCGATAAAGAAATCCTGACGCTTGACGATTACCGTAGGCGTTACGCGCTGTACAGAACTGATCCGCAGCTTCAGGCCCTTCATGCCACACATCCGTTCATCGCTGTCTGGGATGATCACGAGGTCGCAAACGACGCTTATGTGGGGGGTGCGCAGAACCACAACGAAGATGAAGGGAGTTTCGATGCGCGCAAAGAGGCTGCGCTTCGGGCCTATTACGAGTGGATGCCGATTCGCTCCATAAAAGAGAATGATTTCGGGCGGGTCTACCGCAGCTTTTCTTTCGGAAACCTGGTTGAACTCTTCATGCTCGATACCCGCCTTGCCGGACGGGAAAAACAACTTAGTTACAAGGATTATTTCGACCCGGATACCGGTTTTAACGCCCGGAGTTTTCGTGAGGATATTGGTTCTCCGGAACGAACCCTGCTTGGTCAGGGTCAGCTTGTCTGGCTTCAGGGGAAGCTTGCTGACTCAACCGCCGCTTGGCAGGTTCTGGGTCAGCAGGTGCTTATGGGCAGAATGAACGTTCCGGCTGAAATAATTCCCCATCTGGGCGATCGCACACCGCAGGTCGCGGGTCTTATTGATGAACTGACTGAGATTAAGGAGCGGGTGCTGCGAGATGATCCTTCCGTGACTCAGGATGAGCGGGACCGTGTAAACACTGTGCTTCCCTATAATCTTGATGCTTGGGACGGTTACCCTGCGGAGCGCGAAGCGGTGCTGGGCGCGGCATACAGTGCGGATAAGAACCTTGTAGTACTTGCCGGGGATACGCATAATGGATGGGCAAGTAATCTCAAGGATGCGGCAGGTAATCAGGTGGGTGTCGAGTTCGCCACCGCGTCTGTGTCCTCGGGAGGTCTTGAGACTTATCTTAAACTTGAACCGAAGCAGGCCGAGGAACTTGCCCGGGACCTGGAAGTGCTGGTCGACGGTCTTGTCTACTCAAACACAAAGGACCGCGGTTATATGATTGTCAGTTTTACTCTGAAAAGGGCCAAGTCTCGGTGGATATATGTGGATACAGTCAAGCATCCGGAATTCAGGGAACTAACTTCAAGTGGAAAGGCCCTTGGTGTGCTTCCCGGCGTGGGAAATCGTCAATTTATTCCTGTTGGTAATTAGGCTAGAGCATTTTGGCCAAGAAAAGTATCAAGGCACGGTGATTCCGTTCTGTAGAAAAAGCAGGGTTTATCCGTGCGATGACGAAAAATTGAGGGGTCGCCTGGTTCCCTCGGGCACGTGCGAGAGGACTCAAGTTCCCTCTCCTGCCTTCTCAGGGGCGACTTAGTCGGGCTCCAGGGTTGCCCCAATCCGTAACGGCGACTGAGATTTTGCCGCACGCGCTTAGTAAAGAGTCTATAAGAAGGGAGAGGGAAGTCAAATAAAAGGCCCGCCCCGTTGAATCGCCAGCGGGGCGGGCGGGCTATAATAATTTTGGGCAAAGACCGCGTAGCCAATCGGCAGGCGCCGGTTATCGCAAAACCGGAGATGCGGGTTCAAATCCCGCTCCCGTCTTCTACGAAGCTCCGGTCAGAATTGTAAGCGGTTCCCGGCAG